>CAVEKJ010000023.1:0-10430 GCA_963616205.1 Prevotella sp. | reverse complement strand
CTTTATGCAGATGGAAAACTTAACGGAAACCGTTTTCGAGTGGAATTTGATCTTTCAGCTCTGGAAGGAGTTAAAAATCTCCGCTGGAATCCTGCAAATGGTCATTTCCTGAAAGTGAGAGTGGAGCGTCTGGACTGTGGCTGCAGTGCAGAACTTGTGCCGCAGGGTGTCCATATGAAGGTGGATAACAGCACGACAGCATTTTTTACAACAGACGGTTTTTATCTGATCGACGTTACACATCCGGAGAATGTGGATAAGATCGTGATCGAGGGAAAACTTGACTGTCTGGAGCTTCCAGATGTGGAAAAACTCCTCGCATTTGAAAAAGAACGGGAAGTCCGCAGGGAGCAGGAAAAAGCGCGAAAGGAAGCAGAGCGTGCAGCAAAGCTGGCAGCGGAAGAAGCGGCTCGCGCACAGGAAGAAACCCTTCGCCATCCTGGCAAAAAAGCACAGGTCAAGAAGCTGGTCAAGAAAGTTCTTCGTTATCATACAGAGCCGGCGGCTGTGATGGGAGTGGAGACAACACCTACCTGTATGGGAAGCGTGGATTTCTTCCATTATGAGAATGGTACTTTAAACGCCATTGGATGGGCCTTTGATCCTACCTTTGCATCCATGGGACAGCCAAGGATTGTATTTTATCAGGGAGCACAGAAACTTCAGGAAACTTCCTGCACTACGATCTACCGTACAGATGTTGCCAATGCCATCGGCAATCCGGATGCGGAAAGTGCCGGATTTTCCTTCCTGGCAACGGTTCTTGCACCGGCAGAGACTTCTGTTTTTCTGGAATATGGAACTGCAGCGGATACCGGAAGATTCCTCATCGGAAAGATCCCGGGAACCAAAGATCAGAAAGAACTTCTTGTATATGCCATTGAAGATCCCAGGAGTATCGGAAATCTCCGCCACTTCAAACAGCGCCATGTACGCAGTGCGAGAAAGGATTATCCACAGGCCGTTTATCAGCAGAAAGTGGATGTGATCGTGCCGGTTTACAACGGACTGGAGTATTTTGACGCTCTGTTTTCCGGAATCGAGAAAACAAAAGTTCCGTACAGGCTGATCATCGTGAACGATAAGAGCCCGGATCCGGCAGTAGGTAAATATCTGGAAAAATATGCCGCAGAGCATGACAATGTGGTACTTCTCAACAATGAGACCAATATGGGCTTCCTTCCGTCTGTAAACCGTGCGTTAAAGGTGGCAGAGCATCACGTTGCCCTTGTCAATACAGATGTGGAAGTTCCGGAAGAATGGCTGGAGCGCCTGATGCTTCCCATCTTTGCAAAAGAAAAGATCGCCACAACTACGCCGTTTACTACCTGCGGAACTATCTGCAGTTTCCCGGATTTCTGCCGGGATAACAAGCTGTTTGAGGGAATGCCGCTGTGGGAGATTGACGATGAATTCCGTATGATCCGTCCTCAGTATCCGTCCATGCCTACAGGTGTGGGATTCTGCATGGGCATGAACCTGAAGGCAATCAAAGAGGTGGGACTTCTGGATGAGGAGAACTTCGGAAAAGGTTACGGGGAAGAAAACGACTGGTGCCAGCGTGCCATTGCAGCAGGTTATGAGAATGTACATGTGGACAACCTGTTCGTATATCACAAACACGGTGGAAGTTTCCCGTCGGAGGAGAAACAGCGTCTTCTGAAAGAACACAGTGAAGCACTGCTTCGTAAACATCCGGATTACAACAAAGATACCGCAGACTACTGCAGAAGAGATCCTCTCCGTCCAGTGCGGCTTTATGTGGAGATGAAGCTTCTAAATAAGAAACTGGATGTGCCTACCATTGTGGCCTTTGACCATGATCTGGGTGGCGGTGCTACGGCTTATCTTGTGGAGAAACGGCGTCTGGCACTGCGGGAAGGATATCGTTTTGTAACCATCCGCTATAATATTGCAAGCAATCGTTTTTATTTCACATATCAGTACAAACAGTACGAGATGGAGTTTTTTGCCAACGATCTGGAAACGGCACTTGGTGAGCTGATGCGTGTGGATGAGATCTGGATCAATGAACTTGTAACTTACCAGAACCTTTACGGAACTTTGGAACGAATTCTGCTCCTTAAGAGAGAGCAAGGAGCAAAGATTCTCATGCTTCTTCATGATTTCTTTGCCCTTTGTCCGGCAGTGAACCTGATCGATGCAGAAGGAAAATACTGCGGGGTTCCATCCTGTGAGGTCTGCGACAAATGCGTTCAGGACAACCGCAGCAATGCCTGCACGGAATACGGAAGTGGAACGCTCTGGCGCACGAAATTCCGGGAATTCTTACTGAACTGCGATGAGATCCGTGCATTTTCCGATGATACGGCGAAGCTGTTTAAGAAGGCTTATCCGGATGTATACAATCTGCATGTGATCCCCCATGCGCCACACTACCTTCCGGCAGTGAAGAAAACAAGAAAGACTACAGAGACCTTTAACATTGGACTCATCGGCGTCCTCTGTTACAAAAAAGGCCTGGAAGTTGTGAAGGCACTTGCAAAATATATCGAAGAGAAAGATTTGAACATCTGTCTGAGACTGATCGGTACTTCCGACGAAGAGATCGAAAGCCCGGTATTTTCTCAGACAGGAAGATATACAAGAGAGGAAATCCCGAGGCTTACCCTGGAGCAGGATATTGATATGTTCCTGATTCCGTCCGTATGGCCGGAGACCTTTTCCTACACAACCTCCGAGATCATTTCCATGGGATTCCCGGTTGCCGTACTTCCGGTGGGAGCACCTGTGGAACGTGTGAAACGTTATGAGAAAGGCCTTATTCTTAAGAATGAGCAGCCGGAAAATATTGTGGAAGAGATGATTTCCCTGTGGAAAACTCTCGGCGGAAACGAACTTCCTGTGGAAAACCGCAAGATCCTTTTCGTAGGAGAGGAAGTTTCCTTTGCTTCCAGATACCGTGTGGAGCATTTCCGGGAACAGCTGATCCTGAAAGGATACGCTTCGAAGTTCATCCAGATGGATCAGACAGAACAGGAGAATATCGAGGAATATACGGCTATTGTGATGTACCGCTGCAGCAAGCTCATGGAAGCGGAAATGCTGACAAACCGGGCAAAAGCTGCCGGAATCCCTGTTTACTATGATGTGGATGATCTGGTATTTGATTATGAAAAAATTTCCGGGCTGCATTTCCTGAAAGGAAGTGAGTACAGCGATTTCCGCACCACCACAGACCGTATCCACGGATGTATGGAATTCTGTGACGGATATTTCACATCCACGGAAACACTGGCCGGCGAGATCCGGGAAGAATTTCCAGGAAAACCGGTGGTGATCAACCGCAACTGCATGAGCATGGAGATGGAGATTCTGTCCCACGAAGCGGTGGAGCAGACCGATAAAGATGAAGACCGGATCTACATCGGATATTTAAGCGGTTCCAAAACTCATGACCAGGATTTTGCCCAGGTGGAAGCCGCACTTCTGGAAGTGATGGAGCGCCATCCGGAGGTGTATCTGAAACTGGTGGGTGTTCTGGACGAGTCCGGAATGGAGCGGGTACAGAACCGTATCGAAAAACTTCCGTTTATGGACTGGAGACAGCTGCCAGGCGTGATCGCTGGGCTGGATATTAATCTGATGCCACTGGAGAACAGCCTGTTCCACTGCTGTAAATCCGAGAATAAGTGGACGGAGGCTGCCCTTGTAAAAGTTCCAAGTGTCATGAGCCACAACCGTGAGATGGAATACGTGGTCGAAAACGGAAAAGACGGCTGGATGTGCACCACGAAGGAAGAATGGGTCAGCGCCCTGGAGGCGCTGGTAATTGATGAAAAAGCCAGAAAAGCTATGGGTGAAGCCGCACACCAGAAAGTTATGGAACATTACCTGACAGAGAATACCGGAAAGGACGCAATGGAGGAATTGTTATGCAGCGAGAGCTATACGAAGTAGAAAAAGACAGGTTTGACCTGAAGGACAGTTCCCTGTATCACCTTCAGGGAACCTGGCCGAAAGACCATAAGCCGGAAGCCGTTCTTGACGGGGAAAAACTTCCGGCCACCATCAGTGCCCAGGAGCGTGTCAGCGCCCTGGAGCGCTTCAAAGATCTGGATCTGGTAAACGGGGAACG
The DNA here is from genome assembly GCA_963616205.1 of Prevotella sp. GTDB lineage: Bacteria > Bacillota > Clostridia > Lachnospirales > Lachnospiraceae > Blautia_A. Next base: position 6,331 of record CAVEKJ010000023.1, on the reverse strand, counting down.
TGTGCAGATGGAAGTCCGCCTGCCGGATCTGGAAGGAAAAAAGAAACTGGTAGTCTATGCGGTAAAAGGCGGAAAACGCATCCAGTGGTTTTCTGTTTCAGCCCAGCAGCTTTACAAGAAACAGGGAAAACCCCAGTACTTTATTGAAAGTATTGAAGTAGAATCCGGGGAAAAAATCTGCCGTGTCCGTGGCTGGGCTGCTTTTGGCCGGCCATTGACCATCCGCCTGGAAGACCGCAGCCGGAAGGAGATTCCCTGTGAGATCACCAGACTGAAACGTGTGGATGTGCAGAATCAGTACCAGGAAACGGAAATTGACGAGAAGAGCGGATTTTTCTTTGAGTTCCATTATGACAGTGTGAAAGAATTTTACATTGTATTTGAGGCAGGCAATGTGCGGACCCTCCGTCTGATACACTTACAGCCGCAGAAACGCCTGGCCGAGAAAGCAGCAGTATATTTCCGCAAAGGAAGCCGCTACATGAAGCTTCACGGGGCAGCAGCCCTTACGGGAAAAGTCTTCGGAAAGGTTATGAACCGAAAGAACCGTCCGGTAGACTATTCCAAATGGATCGTGAAACATCTGCCGGACAAGGCAGAACTTGCGGAAGAGAGAAAAACAAAATTTTCCTGGAATCCCAAGTTCAGTATTGTAATTCCGCTTTACAAGACACCGGAGAAATATCTCCAGCAGCTGGTAGACTCCATAGAGGCTCAGACTTACGGAAACTGGGAGCTCTGCCTTTCTGACGGAAGCGGGGCAAATTCCCCACTTACCGATTATCTGAACAATCTGGAAAAAAGTGACGAGAGGATCCGTGTGATCCGCAATGACCAGGCTCTTCAGATCGCGGAGAATACCAATGCGGCCATGAAAGCGGCAACCGGAGATTTTATCGTATTTGCGGATCATGATGATGAGATGACACCGGATGCTCTGTTCCAGTGTGTGAAGGCGTTGAATGAGAATCCGGAGCTTGAAATTCTCTATTCTGACGAAGATAAAATGTCCATGGATGGCCATAAATTCTTCCAGCCTCATTTCAAACCGGACTTCAATATCGATCTTTTGTGTACAGTAAACTACATCTGCCATCTTTTCGTTGTGAAAAAAGAGATCGTAGATCAGATTGGAATGCTGAAAAAGGAATTTGACGGTGCACAGGATTATGATTTTGTGTTCCGGTGTGTGGAAGCTGCGGGAAGAGAGCATATCCATCATATCCCGAGGATCCTTTATCACTGGAGATGCCATGAGGATTCCACAGCCGAGAACCCGGAGAGCAAGCTGTATGCCTTTGACGCAGGCGCACGTGCCATCAAAGCCCATTATGACAGGATCGGAGTGCCTGTAGAGATTGAAAAAGGCGAATATCTTGGCCTTTACCGCACAAAATTCCTTTGGGAGGAAAAACCGCTGATCTCTATCATCATCCCAAACAAAGATCACATCGACGATCTGAAGAGATGTATTGATTCCATCGAAGAAAAAGCGACTTACCGCAATTATGAGTATGTGATCGTAGAGAATAACAGTACGGAAGATGAGACTTTCGCTTATTATAAAGAGCTGGAAGCATCCAATCCGAAAGCCCATGTGGTGTACTGGGATGGCATTTTCAACTATTCTGCCATCAATAATTTCGGAGCTGCCCATGCTAAAGGTGAGTACCTGCTTCTTCTCAACAACGATACGGAGATCATCAGCCCGGACTGTCTGGAACAGCTTCTGGGATACTGTATGAGACCGGATGTAGGAGCTGTGGGAGCACGTCTCTATTATGAGGATGATACCGTGCAGCACGCAGGTGTAGTCATTGGCTTCGGCGGCATTGCCGGACACTGCTTTGTGCAGCAGAAGAGGGACGCCACCGGATACTGCCACAGGATCATCTGTGCACAGGATTACAGTGCGGTAACAGCAGCCTGCATGATGGTAAAACGTGAGGCCTTTGACAAGGTGCACGGATTAAGCGAAGAATTCCAGGTTGCTTTCAATGATATTGATTTCTGCCTCCGCCTTGGAAAAGCCGGGTATCTGGTTGTATACAATCCTTATGCGGAGCTTTATCACTACGAATCCAAATCCAGAGGCCTTGAGGATACACCAGAGAAGGTGGCGAGATTTAACCGTGAGATCGCTTCCTTTGAGAAGCACTGGCCGGAGATCCTCTGTGACGGAGATCCTTACTATAACCCGAACCTCACGCTGGAGAGCCAGGATTTCTCTCTGAAGCGGATATAGGAGGATATGATCTTGGAAAAGAAAAAAATCTGGAAAGAAGAACGGTTTCAGGTTCTGGTTCTTGTCCTGGCGGCATTTGCGCTCCTGACTGCATGGGCATTCATGCAGCCGCTTGGAGCGGGTCCTGATGAAAAAATGCGCTACATGGTGGCACAGTATCTCCATAAACATCCGGGCAAACTTCCTCTTGGAGATGAGCCCACTATCCGGGATGCTACCTGGGGAATTTCCTATGCCTATTATCCCATTCTTTCCTATATGGTATCTGCTGTATTTATGGGAATCGTAAGTTTGTTCCATGCCTCTGCTGACGGACTTCTCCATGCGGCGAGAATGGCAGATGTGCTCTTTGTGACCGGGGCGGTATATTTCGTTGTGAAAGCCTCCGGAAAGCTTTTTCCGAAAGAGGGAAGATGGCTGTTTGCGGCGCTGGCAGGCTTTATGCCACAGGCCTTATTCCTGGGAACTTATGTAAACACAGATTCTCTGGCAATCCTTTCCATGGCGATGATCCTGTATTCCTGGGCCTGCTATCTGGAAGAAGGGGACTGGAGTCTTCGGAACAGTATCCTGCTGGCTGTGGGAATGGCAGTCTGTGCATTGTCTTACTATAATGCCTACGGCTGGATCTTATGCAGTTTCCTGTTTTTCTGCCTGACCGTCCTTCTGTGCAGGGAGGAGCCGGTGAAGCAGAGGATCGCGTTTCTGTTTCGAAGGGGAATTGTGATCGCGGTAGTAACCCTTGCCTTATGTGGCTGGTGGTTTGTGCGAAATGCCATCCTGTATGACGGAGATTTTATTGGAAGAAAAGCATGCGCGGAATGTGCGGAGAAATATGCGGCTATTGACTATCGGCCGTCCAGATATCCCACACCGGAGAAACTGAAGTGGACGTGGAAGGATATCCTGCTTTATCAGGACCCGGGCTGGCAGCATAACTGGCTTCTGACTGTTCTGGTAAGCTTTATCGGAACCTTTGGTCTGATGCAGATCTATATGCCTTATGGTGTGAGCAAGGCGTATTTCCTGCTGTTTGGAATTGGCGGAATTGGAATTCTGTCTATGCTTGGAATGTTTTATCCGAAAAAACGTACCGTAGTAAAAGAGCGGAAAGTATCAGGCAGTGAAAAACTGAAGATAAAAACGGTGACAGTGTCCGATAAATGGGACAGAAAAGGGATCTTCCATCTGTTGATGGTCCTTTTGATCCTGATCCCTGTGGGACTGTTTATGTATTATGTATATTACAGCGACAACCAGGCCCAGGGACGTTATATCATCCCGGCCCTGTATCCGGCCATGTATTTTGTGACAGCCGGCTGGAACCGTCTGCTGGAGCGCTTTGTAAAAAAAGAAAAGATCAGAATGTGGATCTATCGGGTTCTGACTGCACTTCTGGTGGCTTCGCCATTTCTGTGCTATATTTTTCTGGTGGTTCCGTTTTACCGTTAAGAAGACGACCAAGACGACCGGAAAAGTTTTTATATCATTTTGTATAAAAATAACAAAGCTCTTATATGTATCTGGGATGACAGATACGTATAAGAGCTTTTGTACGTTTGTATGCGGATCATGAAGAAAATCCACATGTTCGCTTTATTCTTGTAGTTTATGTAAAAAGATCAGGAGCGGATGATTTTGATCATACGCCACAGAAGAAGGATGAAAAGCAGGATACCCACACCGCCGATCACGAAATAAGGGATCTGGGATGCAGACTGGGAAAAAGTTTTTGCAGCTTCCATGTTCTCATCGTTTTCCAGAACTTCAGAGGAATTTTCCTGGGAGGTATCTTCAACCACTGCAGTTCCTACCTGTGTTTCGCCAAAGGAATACGTGCGTAAGATCTGACTGTCGGATTCCGTATCTTCGGTAGTGAGGTCGTCAGCGGTCGCACCGGCAGGGACCATTACCGTGCCACCGGACAGGATGTGGAAATCATCCTCGCTGAGATCCAAAAGCTGGAAATTGGAAAAACCGTAATCCAGAAGCGTGATAGCTTCACTGGCAGTCTGACCGGTAGCTCCGTTCATGACCACCGCGATCAGAGTCGTGCCGTTTCGCTGTGCAGCTGTGACAAGGACACTTCCGGAAGCAGTGGTGGTACTTTCGCGGCCACCGATACATCCTTCATAATAAGAAGCGGATGAAGGAGTGGTCATGGCAAAAGAACTGGTAAGGTTACGTGCACCGCCGGAAACATTGGTAGCCGGGATCGTATAGGAAGTGGCACCTGAGATCGTGCGGAAACTGTCGTTACTGATGGCAGCCTGCATGATCAGCGCCAGGTCATGTGCTGTGGTATGCTGATTGTCATCCGGAAGACCGGTAGGATTGGTAAATACCGTGTTGGTACATCCCAGCTCCTGGGCACGTTCGTTCATTTTCTGGACAAAGGCATCTACAGAGCCGCCAACCTGTTCCGCGACCTGGAGTGCAATATCATTGGCGGAAGCCAGCATAAGAGCATAAAGGCACTGCTCCATGGTAAAGACTTCTCCAAGCTGTGAGGAGATATGGGCACCACCGTCTGTGACGCCGGATACACCGGTTTCGGTCATGGTAACCTGATCGTCAAGCTGGCTGTTCTCCAGTGCCAGAAGACAGGTCATGATCTTGACTGCGCCGGCAGGGGAAAGAGCGGTATCCATATCTTTGGCGTAGAGAATCGTATCGGAGGTATCTTCCATGACTACGGCAGAGGCAGAAGTGATCTCAGGTCCCTGTGGCCATCCGCTGATCGCATTGGTCGTAATACCGGATGTGGCGGCAGCAGTGTTTTCTTCTGTGGCGAAAACCGGAGTTTGGAACACCATGGAAGCTGAGATCCCAAAGGCCAGAAGCGCTGCAGTTATTCTTGATTTTTTCATGATATATGGTACTCCTGTATAAAAAAATAATTCTTATGTAAGCAATACATACGTAAGCTTAGTATAACACATTTCCTCTCTTCCTTGCAAAAAAAATGCTGGAATGGTAAAATACGTTTATCAAACTGAGTAATACGGAGAAAATATATGAGTAAAGATGATTCCACAGGAAAGATACAATGGGACAGGCTTGTGAAAAAGCTTTCTCCCTATACAGTACAGAAGGGCTTGAGATATCTGAAACATTATGGTCTGAAAGAATTCTGGATCCGGCTTCACGAGCGCTTTGAACCGGAAGAAGTTCCTTACGGACCGTGGTATGAGGCATACAGGCCCACAGAAGAAACACTGGAGAAGCAGAGGAAGCGGAAGTTTCCGGATGGTCCGCTGATCAGTATCGTGGTACCGGCTTATCTGACACCGGAACGTTTCTTAAGACAGATGATGGATTCTCTTCTTGCACAGACCTACCAGAACTGGGAACTCTGTCTGGCAAACGGAAGCCCGGAAGATCCGGACATGCAGACTGTTCTGAGATCTTACGCAGAGATGGACAAGAGGATCCGATACGAGGATCTGAAGGAGAATCTTGGCATTGCAGAGAATACCAACGCGGCGTTTGCCATGGCGAAGGGAGATTTTATCGCACTTCTGGATCACGATGATCTGCTTGCACCCAACGCACTGTACGAGATAGCGGCGGCTCTGGAAGAGCGCCCACAGGCAGATGTGATCTACACCGATGAGGATAAGGTCACGACCGATCTTTCCGAGCATTTTCAGCCCCACCTGAAACCGGATTTTAATCTGGATCTCTTAAGATCCAACAATTATATCTGCCATTTCCTGGTTGTGCGGCGTTCCATCGTGCAGACTGTAGGTGGTTTCCGCCGGGAATTTGACGGTGCACAGGACTATGATTTTATTTTCCGATGTGTGGAACAGGCACGGGAAGTGGTCCATGTGCCGGAGATCCTGTATCACTGGAGGACACATAAATCTTCCACAGCCGATAATCCTGCCAGCAAGATGTATGCGTTTGAAGCGGGAAAACGTGCCATTGAGGGAAACCTTAAACGGACCGGAACGCCGGGAACCGTTGAGCATACCCCGGATTTCGGATTTTACCGTGTGAAATATCCGGTGCAGGGAGAACCCCTGGTTTCCATTATCATCCCCAACCGTGAGGAGAAAGAGACACTTCAGGACTGTGTGG
>CAVEKJ010000022.1:0-14865 GCA_963616205.1 Prevotella sp. | reverse complement strand
GGGTGTGCAGAGGGGCCGTGGCTTTACGGCCCCTTTGCGGTTTTCCAGCTTCCCAAAGCAAAAAAAACAGGCACCCTGCCAAGGAAGAAAAAATATAAATTATAAAGAAAAAAATAAACATAAAGGAGAAAAAGCATGAAAAATCTGGAACAGTCTTTCGACATCATAGTAGTAGGCGCCGGCCACGCAGGCTGTGAAGCATCACTGGCATGCGCCCGCCTGGGCCTGCAAACCGTGATGTTTACAGTCAGCGTAGACAGCATCGCCCTGATGCCCTGCAACCCCAACGTAGGCGGCAGCTCCAAAGGTCACCTCGTCCGCGAGCTGGACGCCCTCGGCGGAGAAATGGGCAAAAACATAGATAAAACATTTATCCAATCCAAAATGCTCAACCAATCCAAAGGCCCTGCAGTTCATTCCCTCCGTGCACAGGCCGACAAACAGGCCTACAGCACAGAAATGCGAAAAACTCTGGAAAAAACCGAAAACTTAACCATCCGCCAGGGCGAAGTAACCAAACTTCTGGTAGAAGATGGCCACATCACCGGCGTAAAAACCTTCTCCGGAGCGACCTACCACGCAAAAGCCGTAGTCCTCTGCACAGGAACCTACTTGAAAGCTCGCTGCATCTACGGCGATGTCAGCAACTACACAGGCCCTAACGGCCTTCAGGCAGCCAACTACCTCACCGATTCTCTGAAAGAACTGGGAATCGAAATGTTCCGTTTCAAAACCGGAACCCCGGCACGAATCGCCGGAAACACCATCGATTACTCCAAGATGGAAGAGCAGTTTGGAGATGAGCGTGTGGTACCATTTTCCTTCTCCACAGACCCGGAATCCGTCCAGATCGAGCAGAAATCCTGCTGGCTGACCTACACAAACGAAAAAACACACGAAATCATCCGTGCAAACCTGGACAGATCCCCCCTGTATTCCGGAATGATCGAAGGAACCGGTCCACGTTACTGTCCATCCATTGAGGATAAAGTAGTCCGTTTTGCAGACAAAAAACGCCATCAGGTATTCATTGAACCAGAAGGCCTTTACACAAATGAAATGTACATCGGCGGCATGTCCAGCTCCCTTCCGGAAGATGTCCAGTACGAAATGTACCATTCCGTACCAGGCCTGGAACATGCCAAGATCGTAAAAAATGCATACGCCATCGAGTACGACTGCATCAATCCACGTCAGCTCTACCCGACACTGGAATTCAAAAAGATCAAAGGCCTCTTCAGCGGTGGACAGTTCAACGGAAGCTCCGGATACGAGGAAGCAGCCGCTCAGGGCCTCATAGCAGGAATTAATGCGGCTATGGAGGTAAAAGGCCGGGAACAGCTGATTCTGGATCGCTCAGAGGCATATATCGGCGTTCTCATCGATGATCTGGTAACAAAAGAAAACCATGAGCCATATCGAATGATGACAAGCCGCGCTGAGTACCGTCTTCTTCTCCGTCAGGACAACGCAGACCTCCGCCTCCGCAAAAAAGGCTGGGAAGTCGGTCTGATCGATGATGAGATATACCATAAATTACAGGAAAAAGAACGCATGATCCAGGAAGAGATTGAGAGAGTCGAACATACAACTGTAGGCGGCTCCGCAGAAGTACAGAGCCTTCTGGAATCCCAGGGAAGTACACTGCTGAAATCCGGAATCAGCATTGCAGAGCTGATCCGCAGACCGGAACTTAACTATAAAGTACTTGCACCGATTGATAAAGAAAGACCGGAACTTCCGGAAGATGTATGTGAGCAGGTAGAGATCAACATCAAATATGATGGCTACATCCGCCGCCAGATGAAGCAGGTAGAGCAGTTCAAGAAACTGGAACAGAAAAAACTTCCGGAAGACATTGATTATGAAGATGTAGGAAGCCTTCGTATTGAAGCCCGTCAGAAACTGGAAGCCTACAGACCGGTATCCATTGGTCAGGCATCCCGAATTTCAGGTGTATCACCCGCAGATATTTCCGTGCTGCTGGTATACCTGGAAAGTAAATCCGGACATAAACATTGATAACGCTAAAACCTGTTTGATTGGAATAATAAAACACAGAAAAACAAAGAATAAGAAAGGAAACTACATGTACAATTTAGAAATCCTGGAAAAAGGCTGCGAAGAACTTGGGATCACCCTCAACGACACGCAGAAAAATCAGTTTATCCAGTTCTATGAATACCTTATAGAAAAAAATAAAGTCATGAACCTGACCGGAATCACAGAATTTGATGAGGTTCTCGTGAAACATTTCCTGGACAGCCTCTGCTGTGTCAAAGCTGTAGACATGAGCAAGGTAAAAACAGTCATGGATATCGGAACCGGTGCCGGATTCCCGGGAGTTCCCCTGAAGATCGTTTTTCCGGAAGTGGAAGCCTGCCTTCTGGATTCCCTCAATAAAAGAGTAAAATTCCTGGAAGAAACCTTCGCGCTCCTTGGACTTGACAGCATCTCTGCCATCCACGGAAGAGCCGAAGAATACGCAAAAAACAAAGCCTACAGAGAAAAATACGATCTCTGCGTATCCAGAGCAGTATCCGGTCTTGCAACTCTGTCCGAATACTGCCTCCCATATGTAAAAGTCGGAGGACTTTTTGTATCCTATAAATCCGGCTCCGTAAAGGAAGAAGCAGAAGCAGCGGAGAAAGCAGTAAAGATCCTCGGTGGAAAGATCCGCGACATCCAGTACTTCGACCTTCCGGGCTCCGAGATCAGCCGCTCCCTGGTCATCATCGAGAAAGTAAAGAATACACCAGGCAAATACCCGAGAAAGGCCGGAACACCGCTCAGAGAACCACTGTCATAGTATATGAATACGGAGTTCTACCCTTAATAACTGTTCGGCAGTTATCTTTGTCAAGAGGATAGTTGTGATTTGCTTCGTTATTTACTCATAACCGAATAACTGCATGATAATTAACTTGTTAATTTGTAATCTCCTGTCAAACAAAGTCAAAATTTGTACGACAGGAGATTTTTTTGTCCGGGAGTTTCACAAAATTATCACAAATTAATCCTACTTTTATCACAAATTACTTTTACACTATAAAATGATAGAGATGCCCCTGGATTCCCCCATTCTCTGTTTCATCCAGGGGCATTTTCTATTGGATGATCAGGAGAAAGAAACTTTGAACCTGGTATATATAAACGGGAAATAACATGGAGAGTATTTCCCAGAAACTTAAAGGAGGAGAGTAAAGTGATCGAAGTAAGTAATCTGGTCAAAAAGTACGGCGATCATACAGCCGTTGACCATCTTTCCTTTCAGATCGAAAAGGGGAAAATTTACGGATTCCTGGGACCCAACGGTGCAGGAAAATCAACAACAATGAACATGATCACAGGATACATTGCTTCCACAGAGGGAAAAGTAATGATCGATGGTCATGATATTCTGGAAGAACCGGAGGCAGCCAAGAAATGCATCGGTTATCTCCCGGAAATGCCGCCACTCTATTTTGACATGACTGTTCTTGAGTACATGAAATTTGCGGCTGATCTGAAAAAAATCCCAAGAAACCAGAAAGACAAACAGATAAAAGAAGTCATGGATATGGTAAAGATCACAGACATGAAAGACCGTCTGATCAAAAATCTTTCCAAAGGATACCGCCAGAGAGTTGGCCTTGCACAGGCAATCCTGGGATATCCGGAAGTGATCATCCTGGATGAGCCCACCGTAGGTCTTGACCCGAAACAGATCATTGAGATCCGTGACCTCATTAAAAGCCTGAAACAGAAACATACAGTTATCTTAAGTTCCCACATCCTTTCCGAGGTAAGAGCGGTATGTGATTACGTGCTGATCATTTCCCACGGAAAACTGGTAGCCAGCGATACGCCGGATAATCTGGAACGTCTGGCAGCAGGTTCCAACAGCCTTCTTATGAAAGTAAAAGGCGAGAAAGACACCATCCAAAAAGGTCTGGAAACCATCGAAGGCGTCACCGGTGTGGAAATGTCCTACGACAGCGACGAAGAACTGTGGAAAACAAAACTTTCCGTCCAGGAAAATGTGGATATCCGGGAAAAAGTCTTCTACGCTATGGCAAAAGCAGACTGCCCGATCTACGAGATGCAGGTTAAGAGAGTTTCCCTTGAGGATGTATTCCTTGAACTCACCGAAGGAGAAAAGAAGAAATCCACCGGAAAACCGCAGAAATCACAGTGGAAACCGGTAGAAGATAAATCTTCGGAAGAAGAACCTCAGGAAGAAAAATCTGAGGAACCGGAGAAAACTTCTGATGAGAAAGAGGGGGATCAGTCATGACAGCGATTTTTAAAAGAGAACTGAAAAGCTATCTGACCTCCATGGTTGGATATCTCTTCATATTTTTTGTGCTGGTGCTGACAGGAATTTATTTTTCCGCATATCAGCTCTCAGCCGGCTATTCAAAATTTGAATCTACATTAAGCGCACTGACCTTTGTGTTCCTGATCGGTGTGCCGATTCTTTCCATGCGTGTACTTGCAGAAGAGCGCAAGCAAAAAACAGATCAGCTTCTTCTGACAGCACCGGTATCTGTATGGGATATCGTATTTGGAAAATACCTTGCACTGGTAGCAGTATTTGCAATTCCAGTTGTGATCATGTGTTTTTATCCACTGATCATGAGTAAATTCGGAACTGTGGCATATGCTTCCGCATACACAGGAATCCTGGGATTTTTCCTTCTGGGATGTGCGAATCTGGCAATCGGTGTATTTATGTCAGCACTTACAGAAAGCCAGGTAATTGCAGCAGTACTTACTTTTGTATTCCTGTTTGCTTTCTATATGATGAACGGAATTTCTTCCTTCTTCTCACAGACATCCATGTCAACCGCAGTGGCATTCGGACTTCTGATCGTAGCAATCGCGATCATCATTTACACCATGATCAAAAATGTCCTGATCTCTGCAGTGATCGGTGTTGTGGGAGAAATTGCCCTTGTGATCGTATACGTTGTAAAATCCAGTATTTTCCAGGGAGGTATCCAGAAAGTGCTGAACGTATTTAACCTGAGCGGACATTATGAGAACTTTACAAATGGCGTGTTTGACCTGACAGGAATCGTATATTTCATCTCTGTCATCGCGATCTGCCTGTTCCTCACCATGCAGTCCATTCAGAAGAGACGCTGGAACTAGGGGGGTGAATGGAAATGAAATTCAGTGAAAAATTCAAGAAAAATAAAAGTGAGGCAGCGATAACAGAAACTGCCCAGGATTCCGGCAAAAAGAAACACAAACCGGACCCGAAAAAACTGGTAGGAACCATCAGTAAAAAACATATCAAAAATGGTACTTACACCATGGCTATGGCAGCCATTTTTATTGTGATCGTAGTTGTGATCAACATGATCGTAGGCGCGATCCCATCCAAATATTCACAGCTGGATGTAAGTTCATCCAAGCTTTATACCATTGGTGATGAAACCAAGAAAGTACTGAAAGCACTGGAAAAAGATGTCACCATTTATCAGATCGCTCCAAGCGGTTCTGAGGATGATACCATTTCCAATCTTCTGAAACGTTATGAAGATGAGTCCAAACATATTAAAGTTGAAGTAAAAGACCCGGTTGTAAACCCGAAATTTGCTTCTGAATACACAAGCGATGATCTTGCATCAAACAGTCTGATCGTGGTTTGCGGAGACAGAAACAAGGTTATCAACTACAGTGACATGTATTCTACTTCTGTAGACTACAACACATGGCAGCAGACAACTACCGGATTTGACGGTGAAGGACAGATCACAAGTGCCATCGGATATGTAACATCCGAGGATCTTCCGATCATGTACACCTTATCCGGACACGGTGAACAGGATCTGGATTCCAGCTTTAAAGAGGATATCCAGAAAGCAAACATCGACATCAAAGAGCTGAACCTTCTCACAGAAGGAAAAGTTCCGGATGATGCAGACTGCCTGATGATCGTATCTCCGACAAGTGATATTTCCGAGGAAGAAAAAACAGAGATCCTGGATTATCTGGAAGCAGGCGGAAAGGCTATGATCTTCTCTGATTATTCACAGGATGATCTGCCGAATTTCGATGCTGTTCTTGAAAACTATGGCGTGAAACGTGCAGCAGGAATCGTATTTGAGGGCGACAGCCAGCATTACGGAATGCAGATGCCATATTATCTGGTACCAACGGTCAACAGCACAGACGCAAGTTCTGAGACAGCTTCCGCAGGATCTTACGTACTTGCACCATATGCACAGGGTATCCAGAAAGCCGATGATGTAAGAGATACCGTAACCATTGACAGCATCCTGACAACTTCTGACCAGGCTTACTCCAAGACAAATATGCAGAGCAGCAATATCGAGAAAGAAGACGGAGATGTAGACGGACCGTTTGATCTTGGTGTGGCTATCACTGAGAAACTGGATGACGACAAGGAAACACAGATCGTTTACTACACCACGGCGAACCTGATGGCGAGCCAGGTAAACCAGATGGTATCCGGCGGAAATGAGAAACTTCTTCTGGAGTCTTTAAACTGGATGACCAGCACAGACGACAGCAGTTCCGTTTCTATCCCGGCCAAGAGTCTTCAGTCTACAAGCCTGACCGTAACGGATTATGATGCAGCCTTCTGGAAGATCTGTACCATCGGTATCATTCCGGGAGTGTTCCTTGTTGCAGGATTTTTGATCTGGCTTAAGAGGAGAAAAGCATAATGAAAAAATCAACCAAACTTGTTTCTGCTGTTGTGGTTCTGGCAGTTCTCGGTGGCGTTTATGTGGGATTAAATACCTACGTGACCAAAGAGGAAAAGACAGAGAGCAGCAGTGAAGAGGAAAGCAAAACCGAGGTGTTTTCCGTGAAAACGGATGACATCAAATCTCTGGAATTTATTGTAGACAAGAAGGAAACAACCTTTGAGAAAAAAGATGATTCCTGGGTAAAAAAAGATGAGACTGCTTTCCCTGTAAATCAGACAACTCTGGATTCTGCAGCTTCCGCCATCGAAACGGTGGAAGCAGACAGAGTCCTGGAAAATGTAGATGACCTTACCGAATACGGACTGGATTCTCCGTCCAATACGGTAACCGTTGAGACCAGTGACGGAACAACAAAATTTAATATCGGAGATGAGAATACTTCCACAAATCAGTATTACATTTCCAAAGATGACGATGACAGTACGGTTTATGTAGTAGCATCGTCTACCGTTACACCGTTTATGAATTCTCTTTATGATTATGCGCAGGGAGAAGACTTCCCGACTGTTGATTCTTCCACAATAAAGAAAGTTCAGGTCAGCGAGGATAAAGATTCCTATGTTCTGGAAGAAAATTCCGATGGAGCTACCTGGGATGTTTCCAGTGACGGAAGCAGCGACAAAGAAACAGCAGATACCACAGCAGCAGGAAATGTAACTTCCGGACTTGGAAGCTTTGCATTTGACCAGTTTGTAGACTACAATGCAGAGGATCTTTCCAAGTATGGCCTGGATAAGCCGTATGCGGCTATTACGGTGGATTATCAGGAAGAGGTGGAAGAAGATAGCACGGAAAGTACAGACTCCGCAGAAAACGATTCTACGGCCTCTGAAAACGATTCTGAGGATTCTGAGAGTGCCGACAATACTGAGGCAGACAGCAGTTCAGAAGATACAGACAGCGCCGATGATAAGGTTTCCGCAGAAGATAGTTCAACAGATAGTGCTGACAGTACAGATGCTTCCGATGACAGCAGTTCTTCCGAGGAGACCAAGACAACCACAGTAGATAAACAGCTTGTTATCTACGTTGGAGATGAAGTCAGTGATGGCAGCAGATATGTAACTGTAGACAACAAACAGGTCTACACAATGTCAACCGACACACTGAGTGCAGTCATTGATAAGACACCATCTGACCTCTGGTCTCTTGTTGTAAATTACGTATCTGTATTAAAACTGGATCAGCTTCAGGTTACTTATGGTGATGCCACAAGTACTGTAAATGTTTCACGTGAAACATCCACAGATGATGACGGAAATGATAAAACGACAACAACTTATGAGCTGGACGGTAAAGAGATCGAGAGTACGACTTTCACAACCTTCTACAACAAGCTGGTAAACATGGCAGGACAGAAGAGACTGACAGATGCCTATACACCGGCTACAGATCCGGAAATGACTGCTGTATTCACAGATTCCGACAAGAACCAGTCAACCGTTACCTTCTACACCTATGACACGAACTATTACGCAGCTGTCGTTGGAAACAAAGTATTCCTCGTAAACAAAATGACAGTAAAAGAAATGTTCAACGCATATGAAACCATGGTAAATGGAGAAACAAAAACAGAAGCCACAGCGACACCAACTGCTGAGGCAGAAAACTAAAGAATAAAACCAAAACCCGGAATTCCAGGATCAGGAGTTCCGGGTTTTTCTATAATAAAAAACCTGTACAGTGGCTTCAACCCACCGTACAGGTTTTATTTTTTTTATATCCAACAGAAGGTTCGGGGGAGCTTCTGTCAGTAACTAAGTATTATGCAAGACCTCTTTCTTCCAGCCAGTCGAAGAGAACGATTTTTTCTTCTTTCTTTCTCTTGGCCATATGGTTGAACTGAAGGATCGTCAGGATCGTGAAGATCACAAACAGTGCAGCCATTACAATAACGGAAGTGGTAATGCTTCTGCCACCGCTGATCGTTGCACGGAATGCATCGACTGTGTAGGTGAATGGCAGGTATGCGTGGATCTTTGCAACAAATGCAGGAGAGATCTCAACCGGATATGTACCGGCAGATCCTGCAAGCTGAACGACCATGAATACCAGCATCAGGAAGCTTCCTACCTTACCAAGTGTAATGTTGAAGAAGTACATCATGGATGTAAAGGTCATTGCAGTGAGGCAGGCGAAGAGGATTGTCTTGCCCATCTCAGCAGGGGTGAATCCGTTGCATGCATGTAACAGAAGGATCAGACAGATTGCCTGAAGGATCGCTACCGGATAAAGTACGGAAGCTTTGCTTGCCCACCATGCAAAACCGGATTTCAGTTTGCCTTTGTACTGAGCCAGAGGATACATCAGGCAGAATGCCAGTGCACCGACCCAGAGGCCTACAGACATCATATAAGGTGCCATTGCGTGCCCGTTATTCGGGACATCGGTAAGTTTTGTTTCAT
Source organism: Prevotella sp. (assembly GCA_963616205.1). Lineage (GTDB taxonomy): Bacteria > Bacillota > Clostridia > Lachnospirales > Lachnospiraceae > Blautia_A. The sequence continues at coordinate 5,735 of CAVEKJ010000022.1, read as the reverse complement.
CGTTTACAACAGGTGTTGCGAACATCTTGATCGTCTCATCACTTGCTGTGTTGTCTTTTACTGTGGTAGCTCCGTCGCTGAGGCTTGTAGTCAGTGTCTTGGAACCATCTTTCAGTTCTTTCATACCGCTTCCAAGCTTCTTGGAACCATCATACAGCTGAGAAGAACCACTCTGAATCTGAGCAGCGCCATCTGCCAGCTGTTTTGCACCAGTGTTCAGGGTGCTGTTATTGCTTACAAGTTTTTTGGTACCGCTGAGAAGAGTTGAGGTACCGTTTGCTAATGTCTTAGTTCCGTCTGCAAGAGTAGTAGCACCGCTGGAAAGAGTCTTGGCTCCTGTAGAGAGCTGGCTGGTACCACTTGTAAGAGCGGAACTGTTAGAAGAAAGTTTTGCAACACCATCGGTGTAAGTTGTGATTCCGGCTGTCAGTGTGCCAGAACCGTCTGCTAATGCTTTTGTACCATTTGCAAGAGTAGTAGCGCCGCTGGAGAGAGTCTTGGCTCCGGTAGAGAGCTTCTTGGTACCGTCTGTAAGAGCGGAGCTGTTTGCGGAAAGTTTTGCAATACCGGCAGTGTATGTCTTAATTCCATCGGTCAGTGTGGAAGAACCTTCTGCCAGCTGACTTGCGCCGGATTGGATATCCGGAAGTGCGTCAGTGATCTGTGGGCCGGCTGCTTTCAGCTGTTCTGCACCATTGTTAAGATCCTCATTGTAAGAAGTTAATTTATCAAATCCATCGTTCAGAGCTTTGATTCCTGCTGCTGCGGTCGGGAAGCTTTCGGCTGTGCCATCTTCCAGAGACTGAAGTCCTGCGGAAATATTCTTGGCTCCGGTATTTACAGCCTGCGCACCTTCGTACAGCTGAGTAACACCTGTGGAAAGCTGAGCGATCAGATCTGTAGGAAGCTGACTTGTAGCTGCGGATAACTGTTCTGCACCTGCGCTCATGGAAGTTGCGCCTGCGCTCATCTGGGTTGCACCATTGGTCATGGTTGTTGCACCCTCAGAAAGTGTACCTGCACCCTGTGTCAGTCCACCGGAGATCTGTGTCAGTCCGGAAGCTGCTTCGTTAAGTTTGGAAGCAACTGCGTTCAGGTTTTCCTGAGTGGAAGAGAGCTGACCGGATACACCAGATGCAAGCTGTGAAACCTGATCGGAATAGCTGCTCATGTAAGAACCGTCTACACCGGTCATTCCGCCGGCTGCGCTGTTTAATGCATTGATCACATCGTTCAGGGCTGCTGCGGAAATGGTTCCATCTTCAGAAGCAGAAGCCTGGATGGACTGAAGCTGTGCGGCTAAAGTAGTCATTGTCTGTCCGGCAGTACCGATCTTGGTATTTGCGTCAGTAAGTGCTGCAGTTGTCTGCTGGCCATATCCTGTAAGAATGCTGCTGACCTGATCACCTACCTGTGAGAACTGTGTGCCTGCGCTCTGAAGAGCAGGGATCAGAGTGTCTGTGATACTGCTGCTGGTCTGGCTTGTGATGCCTGCAGCCTGAGTGATATATCCGGCTGCATTGTTGATTCCGTCTGCAGCATCGTTCATACCAGCTGCTGCGCTGTTCATACCAGCTGCTGCTGTGTCCATACCATCTTTTGCGGAAGTAAGGCCAGAAGCAAGTTTATTGATGGATTCCTGTGTTGTTCCTTCTTTCAGAGCAGAAACATTATCGTTCAGTTTTTTCAGTCCGTCTTCCAGCTGCTGTGTTCCGGATATCAGTGCTGGTGACTTTTCAGTACCTTTTGTAACACCGGTATTCAACTGAGAAATACCATTTGCAACGGTTGTAAGTCCATCTTCCAGAGCAGAGAGCTGTTTTGCGCCGGCTGCAAGTGCGTCAGCACCCTCTATATAATTAGTAGTTCCATCTGCAAGAGAGTTTACACCATCTACATACGCTGTTGCACCTTCGGAAAGAGTATCAATACCGCTGCTTAATGCCTTTGCACCGGATTCAAGGGCGCTTGCGCCGGATTTCAGGGTATCAGAATTTTTGTTAAGTTCATCTACACCTGCGGTATACTGCTGAACACCTTTATCCAGTGTATCAATGCCGGATGTCAGTTCCGGAACTTTTGAAGTGAGAGTGGAAACGCCGCTGTCAAGCTGTCTTGCACCATCTTCCAGGCTGCTTGCGCCGGATTTCAGTGCATCGGAGTTCTCGTTCAGTTCATCCACACCTGCGGTGTACTGTTTAACACCTTTATCCAGTGTATCTACACCAGTTGTCAGTTCTGGAACTTTTTCTGTAAGAGTAGCAACTCCGCTGTTCAGCTGATCGGCTCCATCGTCCAGACTCTTTGCTCCGTCGTTAACCTGTGAAACACCGTCGGTATAAGATTTAAGACCTTCGGTGAGGCTGTCGGCACCGCTTACAAATGTAAGAGTACTGGTAGAAAGCTTTTTCAGGTTCTTGGTAATTGTTGAATTACCATCAGCTGCTGAATTCAGTCCGTCTTCGATCTTTCCGGATCCGTCTGCAGCTTCCTGCATTCCGTCACCTGCTTCTGAGATAGAATCAAAAACGGTTTCTGCATAGGTTTCTGTAACCTGGGATGCAATGTTGTCACGAAGTTTCAGCATTGCTGTCTCGCTGAGCTTGGATGCGATGTAGTTGGTTCCCGGGTTGGTCTGATAGGTCAGTTCCATCTGTTTTGGATCATCATCCATTACAGTAGCTGCATTAGCGGAGAAGTCTTCCGGAATCGTGATAACCATGTAGTAGGTTCCGTTTGCCAGACCGTCCTCTGCTGTCTTGCTGTCTACAATGTTAAATGCCATTGAGTCGTTGTCTCTCAGCTCATCCGTCATGTCCTTACCTATACTTAGCGTCTTGCCATTGTATTCGACGGGTTTGTCTTCGTTTACCACGGCCACTGGCAGGCTATCCACGCTTCCGTAAGGATCCCACATGGATTTCAGAAACAGGCCTGCATAGATGATCGGGATAACGATAATGGCAATTACAACGATAAGCATGAGCTTGTTACGAAGTAAGCTTTTCCATTCGCTTTTGATCATATTACCTATCCCTTTCTTATTAAATTGTATTATCAAACATAGTTGATTAATCAAACTTTATTCCAGTAATGGTAGTGGAATCTATTAATCATACTAAAATCTATTAACCATATTGAAATCTATTAATAGCTCCTAGTTCCATTATCAAACAAAGTGTTGATTTTCTTTACGTGATGTATTATACTAAACACATAACGTAGATACAACCATTAAATATTTACTGAATGTATATTAATAGACAGAAAAGATGGAAGTGTCCATTATAAATATATTTGTTTTTTGAAACACAGGGGGAATTAAAATGGCGGAAAAAGTTGACAGAAGAGTACGTAAGACCAAGGCACAGCTACGGGCAGGTCTTGCACGACTGATGCAGAAGAAGAGCATTAAGGAGATCACAGTGAAGGAGCTGGTGGAGGAAGTTGATATCAACCGTTCCACGTTTTATCTTCATTATACGGATATTTATCAGATGCTGGAGTCCATTGAGGCAGATCTGATGGATGAGGTTTCTCATCTGGTAGAGGATTATCCGCTGGATCCGCTTAATAATAAGGAGAGTTCTTATCCTTTTATCGAGCAGATCTTTACGATCCTGGATAATAATAAGGATATCTGTATCGCGCTTCTTGGAAAGAACGGAGATATGGCTTTTGTAAGCCGCATTGAGAAGCTGATCGCGGATACTGTTCTGCATCGTTTATCCATCCGTTTGCCTAAGGACAATCACGATATTGAATATGCCTATGCATTTTGTCTGAATGGATGTGTGGGAATGATCAAGACCTGGCTGTCTTCTGAGAATCAGGAGAGTACACAGCATATGGCTGAGCTGACACATAAGCTTATTGATAATACGACACATATGTACTTGGAGCAGGCGCTTAAGTAAAGAACGGAAGGTTCCTGTGGTTTGCGGCATGAAATTCGAAAAATGATAAAGAGTATTGTTTCACAGTTGTTTTGTACTTGGATGTACATCTCAATTTTCACGTGAAACAATACTCTTTTTTATTGCTTGATTATTTTTTTGTGTTTGATACTTACGTAATTTTTACGCTGATTAAACGCTGATCAAATGTGGATATGATATTCTTGCCTGCTGATGATCACAGGAAAATAGATACCTGTTCCAGGAACTGTTCCGGATCTTCCAGATGTGGAAGATGTCTGGTCTCCGGGATCACAGCGGTTTCGATGGAGGAGTTCAGCTTCTGATATTCTTCTGCGATAAGAGAAGCGGAAGATTCCTTCTCGCCAGAAATAATATAAATGCAGGCGTCAGAAGATTCCACTGCATTGTTGATGCTGATGTTGAGGTATTTGCCAATATAACTGGAATACAGATACTTGGCGTTGGAACCACCTTTGTGCGCGGCTTCGTAATAGGTGTCTACAAGAGTATCCGTTACATGGAATGGATTGTAGAACAGTTTTTCCATAAAGAGACTGCTGATGGATTCACGGGCAGCTACCATATGATAGATCAGTGTTCCAAAGATCGGAAGTTCTACAAGGTGCTTGAAGAGCTTGTTGTCCTCGCATGGAGCCTGTTTCAGTGAGCTGAAACTTGGCGGATTGACCAGCATGATCTTGCGGAAATAATCGGAATTGTTGCGATAAGCCATGATAGCAAAAGAACCGGAGAAGCCACTGGCGATGATGTCGGTTTCTTCGCGGATCACATTCTTGGCAAAATCACAGAGAAGCTGGGCAAATACAAAATTGGTATAAGTGATGTCCGGCTTTTCGGAACGTCCGCATCCGAGAAGGTCAAGAGTATAAACAGTATGCTCAGTTGCCAGCTGTTTCTCTACAGCGTTCCATTCATATCCGGATGCACCAGGCATAATGTCATGAACAAGAAGGACCGGAGAACCATGTCCCTGTTTTGTATAAAAGATTTTTCCAAAACGCCAGTCGTAAGTCTTACTGCGGGGTTGTTCCAGCATATCTTTAAGCTGGGATGTGGCATCTATGAAACGGTTGGCGATATGAATAACTCCTGCGGCTGTTCCGACCAAAGCTGCAAGTGTAAGTAGTCTGTGTCCATTTTTCTTCATAAAAAAGCCTCCTGGAATTCGTAAAATAATCAGAACAGATGCGTTATAATTTATAAATCTGCTTTGATTTTTTCTGAATATTTCTATGCTTTATTATACGACAGGAACGAGAAATTTACAATGTTTTTGTAGGTGTAACACACCAGATGTTTCACGTGAAACACTTTTCACAACCTCGCATGGGACTTACCTGATTCGGCTAATTTATCTGCCGGATCTGATGTTACACAGGATTGCCCAGGATGATGTTGATCAGGGTTTTGTTCAGCATCAGAGTGCGGTTCCATGGGTTGAGGATCACACCTTCAATAGATGGTTCCTGCAATGCAGAATTAAAAATCTTATCAATATCGGCAGTGAAAGTGGACATAATGTGATCGCTGCCTTTTAATTCTTCATCAAAACTGGTAAATGCAGACCACCATTGCTTTCCGTCGTTGGTTTTGATCGCCTGGAGAGTGATCTTTCCATCGCCCTTTGGAGGTTCTACAGCAACGATGAGCTGTGCCTGTTCCTGCATTCGATGGCGGATCACAGTAAGCGTATGCGCCAGCATTTCTTCGGTCGCCTCTTTTTGGAGTGCTGCAATGGCAGTTTCAATCTTTTCATTGCCGCTCAAAGTTTTATCTAACTGCTCTTTATATAAC
>CAVEKJ010000021.1:0-15143 GCA_963616205.1 Prevotella sp. | reverse complement strand
GAGCAGTACAAAACTGTAGAGATGGGTGGCGGTTCTGATACATACTACATCACTACATTAAACAAGAGCGACGAGGAAATCGCAGCAACTGTTAAATTCATCAAATACCTTACAAGCGTAGATTCCATCAATGACATGTGCGAGTCCAGCCCGACAACATACGCTGAGAAAGTTACAATCGACACAGGTAACTATCTCCTTGACAACGTAAATGAGATCATGGCTGAGAACACAGAGTCCAAACTTGAGATTCCGACATATGATACAAACACAGCAGCTATGGATACAATCCGTAATTCTCTTCAGGCATTAGCAACAGGTGCAAGTGCACAGGAAGTTGGAGACGATATCGTTGACAAAATGTCTGCTTACGAATAAAGAGAATTTTGACTAGACGTATGATGTGTAGATAAGTGAAACAGGGGGGAAGCATCATCTGCTTCCCCTTGTTTATTACGGAGGGTGTTACATATGGCAGGTAAATCTGTACCAAAAGTAAAACAAAAGCTGGATAAAAAAGATCTTGCGCTTTCCATCGCGTTTCTTCTTCCGGCAATTATAATAACAGTTGTTTTTGTTATCTACCCTGTTTTTGATACCGTAGGCTTATCATTCCGTAAATGGAACGGTATGTTTGGCGCAGCGAAACAATGGGTAGGTCTTGAAAACTATCAGAAGATTTTTTCAGACAAGTTATTCTGGAATGCAATGATCAACAGTGTGTACTTTATGATCGGTGGTTTCGTTATCCTGATGCCACTTTCATTTGGTCTCGCAATGCTGGTAACTTCTAAGATCAAAGGAACCGGATTCTTCAGAACATGCTACTTCCTTCCAAACATGTTAGGAACAACAGCAGTAGCCCTGATGTGGACATTTATGTTGAATCCGAACTTTGGTATCTTTAATACCATTGAAAATATCTTTGGTCTTCATGGCGCGATCCCCGATGTACTTACCATAAAGACCGTGAACGTCTGGATCGTTGTCCTGGTAAATGAGTGGATGTATGCCGGATATAACATGCTGATCTTTGCAGCAGGTCTGGTAGCGATCCCGGATGAGTTAAATGAGGCGGCAGCACTGGATGGAGCTACCGGATGGCAGAGAGTTCGTTACATCACCCTGCCTCTGATGAAAAACTCCTTCAAGGTATTCTCTATTTTGTGTATCACAGGATGTCTGAAAGTATTCGATATTATCTGGGCGATGACAAGAGGAGGCCCGAATGATATCAGTTCCACACCGTCAATCATGCTTTATACACAGGGCTTCTCTTATAAACTCTTCGGACGAAGCAGTGCATACGGCGTTATTCTGTTAGTATTGGGTGTTGCACTGAGTCTTATAACCAACCATGTGTTCCGTGAAGATAAAGATCTTGCAATGTAGGCGGAAGGAGAAGAGACAATATGGAAAAAACAGCTAATAAACAGAAAATGCATGGAGGAAAGATAGCACTGTACGTGATAGCAATCTTGTGGACAGTTGTTACACTGTTCCCGGTAGTAGTAACCGTAATGGCTTCCTTCAAGACAAATTCAGAGATTTACCTGAACCTGTTAAGTCTTCCCAAGAAGCTTATGTTCGAGAACTATGTCAGTGCAAATAAAACGGCAGATGCATTAAATACCATCAAGAATTCCCTGATCGTAGCGACCCTTACTACAGTACTGAATACCGTAGTCGGAATGATGGCAGCATATATCTTATCAAGAAAAGATTACAAATTCCTGAAATGGGTATACATTTTCTTCATGATCGGAGTAATGGTTCCTGTTCACTGTACACTGATCCCGATCAACAACATCGCAACTGCATTAAACGCAAAGAACAACCTGTTCTTCCTGATCGTGATCTATGTTGCCTTTGGTATGTCCCAGGCGATCTTCCTTTATACAGGATTTATGGATGGAATCTCCAGAAACCTTGACGAGGCGGCGATCATTGACGGATGTAACAACTGGCAGTTACTGTGGAGAATCCTTTTCCCTGTCTGCAAACCGATCATCGCAACAGAGGCGATCTTCGTATTCATCTATGGATACAGTGAACTTGTATTCTCCATGATCCTGATGACAGATACCAAATACTTCACAGTTTCCCGTGCAATGCTGAACTTCTCTTCCGCACATACACAGCAGATCGGAAGCCAGTTCGCATATGTAGTAATGTCTGTAATCCCGATGGTTATCATTTACATCGTGTTCCACAAACAGATCGAAAAAGGTATGCTTTCCGGAGCTATCAAAGGTTGATGCTTTTGACCGAAACAGGAGGAAAATATTATGTATCAGTTTGACAGAAAAGAATATGAAAAACGTATGGAGTGGTACCAGGATGCCCGTTTTGGAATGTTCATTCACTGGGGATTATATTCTATCCCTGCAAGAGGCGAGTGGGTACGAAGCGTAGAAGAAATGCCGGAGGAAGAATATCTTCCGTTTATGAAAGAGTTTGATGCAAGAGATTACAACCCGAAGCAGTGGGCGAAAGAAGCAAAAGCTGCAGGTATGAAATATGTAGTCCTGACTGCAAAACATCATGACGGATTCTGCCTCTTTGACAGCAAATATACCGATTACAAAGTAACAAACACACCTGCAGGAAGAGACCTCATCAAAGAGTATGTAGAGGCACTTCGTGAGGAAGGACTTAAAGTTGGTATTTACTTCACACTGCTTGACTGGCATCATCCGGATTATCCGCATTACGGAGACCGTAACCATCCGATGAGAAACCACAAAGAGTGTGGCAATGAGAACCGTGATTTTTCAAGATATACACAGTACCTGTACAATCAGGTAGAAGAGATCTGCACCAATTACGGACAGATTGATATCATCTGGTTTGACTTCTCCTATGATGACATGAGAGGAGAAAAATGGGATGCAACCAGACTGATCAATATGGTTCGTAAGTATCAGCCACAGGTTATCATTGATAACCGTCTGGAGGCCAGCGGCGAGGGAAGAGGATCTCTGTATGAGTGTAACCCAACACCGTACCATGGCGATTTCGTAAGCCCTGAGCAGATCATCCCGCCAGAAGGAATCTGCGATAAAGAAGGAAAACCGATGGTCTGGGAAGCATGCTTCACCATGAACAACAACTGGGGATACTGTGCAAACGACCATTATTATAAACCAGCTTCCATGCTGATCAAAAAACTGGTAGAGTGTGTTTCCAAGGGTGGAAACATGATCCTGAACGTAGGACCAGACGCAAAGGGTAAATTCCCGAAAGAATCTTCCGCGATCCTGGCTGAGATCGGCCGCTGGATGGACAAGAACCACGACAGTATCTACGGATGCTCACCGGCTCTGGATATCCCGAAACCGGACTACGGACGTATCACCAGAAACGGAAACAAATACTATGTACATATCTATGAAAATACATTAGGACCGCTTCCGCTGATCGGATTTGACAAAGATAAGATCGTGAAAGTACGTGCACTGGATGACGGACATGAGATCCCGCTTTCCAACGCATGGATGCACAGCGATTATCCGGACATCGCATTTGTAGACCTGGGACCGGATCCTGTACTTCCGGATCCTGTAGACTATGTTCTCGAAGTAGAGATGGCTGAGTAAAAAATGTATTAATAAAAAAGGACAACAGGTAATCAGGGGATATGTAAATCTCAGTTATCCGGTTGTTCTTTTTTACCGTAAGGAGAAGGGGAAAATTATGGTTATTTATACAGGAAAAGATTATTATGACGTAAGCAGAAAAGCAGCGAATATCATGTCTGCGCAGATCATCATGAAACCAAGAGCCGTTCTCGGACTGGCTACAGGATCTACACCGGTGGGCATGTACAAACAGCTGATCGAGTGGTACAAAAAAGGAGATCTGGACTTTTCACAGGTCACATCTGTAAACCTGGATGAGTACAAAGGTCTTTCCGGAGATAACGACCAGAGTTACCGTTATTTCATGAACACCAATCTGTTTGACCATGTAAATATCGATAAAACAAGAACTTATGTACCAAACGGACTGGAAGAGGACAGTGAGAAAGCCTGCTCGGAGTACAACGAGATCATCCGCAGTGTCGGCGGTATTGACATGCAGCTGCTTGGAATCGGCGGAAATGGACACATCGGTTTCAATGAGCCGGGAGCAGCTTTTGAAAAAGAGACTCACTGCGTAGACCTTACAGAAAGCACCATCAAGGCAAACGCAAGATTCTTTGAGAGCATGGATGATGTGCCGAAACAGGCGTACACCATGGGAATCAAAAATATCATGGCTGCAAAGAAGATCCTTCTTGTTGCTACAGGAGAGGCAAAGGCAGATGCTCTTTACAAATCTCTCTATGGACCGATCACTCCGAATGTACCGGCATCTATCCTGCAGCTTCATCCGGATGTGACAGTAGTTGCTGATGAGGATGCTTTAAAGCTGATCCGGGAAAAAGGACTGCTGTAAAAGATAAAATTCATAACTTCTAAAAAAGCTTCGATCCAACTCTCATCTGTGAGCGATGTGCTCAGAGAGAGCGGATCGAAGCTTTTTTGTATTCTTATGCTTTTTTCATTGTTTTACGATAAACCATAACAGAAACAATGGCGGTAAACACCTCCGTGATCCAGAATGCGTTCCACACGCCCTCAGGCCCCATAAAACGGGACAAAAGATATGCGGTGGGCATGATAACGACCACGTAGCGGAAAAGGGAAATAACAAGGGATTGCGTGCCTTTTCCCAAGCCTTCCATGGCGCCGGAGGTAGTAACGGATACTGCGGAAACCAGGAAACCGGCACTGATGATCTTCAGGGCTTTGGAGCCTGCGGCAATGGTTTCCGGGGTAGTTGTGAAAAGCCCCATAAGCTGTCCGGATGCCAGGAGGCAGATAACGGTTCCAAAGAGCATGATCACACAGCTGGATTCCAGGGTAAGCCGGAAGATCTTTTTCACACGCTTCATCTCACGGGCACCGAAGTTGTAGCCGATCAGCGGGCGCATTCCCTGAATGATTCCGTTGGCCGGGAGATACAGGAAGGTCTGCAGCTTGTAATAAATGCCAAGGATCACTACATAGCTGTCTGAATAAGCGGCCAGCACGGAGTTCAGAAAAGAGATCAAAAACGATGGCAGGGCCAGGTTCAGGATTGCGGGAACGCCGATGGCATACAGGCTCAGATCTGTTTCTTTGCTGGCTTTCATGGCTTTTGGTGTTACGCGGACTGGAATAGGTGTCAGGATATAAAAGGCCAGATACACCACAATAGGAAGCAGCTGGCCGATGCCGGTTGCCAGAGCTGCGCCGCGGATTCCCATTTTCGGGAAAAAGCCGATTCCCCAGATCAGGAACGGGTCCAGGATGATATTGCTGATGCATCCTACCAGCAGGGCGATCATAGATACCTTCATCCGTCCTACAGCCTGGAAAAGTTTTTCGAAGAAAAGGCTGATGGAGATCACTGTGGAAAACAGAAACACAATGGTGGAGTATTCCAGCCCCATTCGGATGACAGTTTCATCCTGGGTGTACATGCGAAGGAATGCGGGCATAACAGCAATGCTGATCACGGTCATCAGAATGCCGTGGATCACAGACAGAAGAAAACCGTGGGTTGCGGCCGTGTCTGCCATCTTTTTATCCCCTGCGCCAAGGTGATAGGAGACTCTGGCATTGATTCCGATTCCGAAACCGATGGCAACCGCATTGATCATGTTCTGAACCGGATAGACAAGGGATAGAGCTGTCATAGCCTGTTCGCTGATCTGCGCCACAAAGAAGCTGTCCACAATGTTATACAGCGAGTTTACAAGCATGGAAAAGACCATAGGCAGTGCCATGGACGCCAGCAGCGGGCCTACAGGCTTTTCCTTCATAAATGTGTCGTTCATGAAAGGTCCTCCTTTATATCAGAATCGTATGGATATCAGGTGCGGGGAACAGAGCGTGCTTTTTTACACAATAAAAGCCACACAACCTGCCCTTCTGAATCAGGCAGATTGTGTGGCGAAAAAAGTCGGAACTGAAAAATCCACACGTTGTTTTAGTGCCTTCACCTTAACAAAAAATAGGAATGATGTCAAGAGTACACGCAGTAGAAAACCAATAAAAAGTTGGAAAAGAAAAGCGTGTACAAAAAAAATCAGAGGGGAACAGGTGCGTTGTTCTGATGCGGGTAATATCAGCCTCAAAATGTAAGTTTAGCAATATGCACAAAACCTGTCGAACCATGGTGGATAAGTGAAAAACTTTCCAAAAAGTTTTCCACATGTCGAAAATCCGCAAATCCGCTAATAATCAAGTTATACACAAACTTATCCACATTATCCACAAGGATAACATTGTGGATGAACAGATTTACATAAATAATTTTAAACATATGTTTTGTATAAAATGATAAATTTGCAAAACGAATGAAAAAAATCTGTAAAACTATTGACATTTTTAAATTCTAAATATCATTAAATATTTTGCGTAAAAGACATAATTTAAAAGAATATAGCCAAAAAGTCAGAAAATATCAAATGAATTTTCATACGACTGATCTATTTACAATCAGATGAATCTGATGTATGGAAACGTCCATAAAAAAAGAACAGTGCCCGGATAAAACGGGCACTGTAAAGTGTTGAAAAGTCATTTTCAGGTGTGGATAAGTGTGGATAACCGTTTCTTATCCTTCCTGTTTCATTCGTTTGATCACCTTCAGACGGGTAAACTCTTCACGTTCTTTTTCTTCCAGGGCATTGGTAATGTCTCTGGTGAGAGCTTCATATCTGGGGATGGTGATGTTCTTAAGAGCGTTTGCACGCTTCTGGGTTTTTTTGATGTTGGTGGCAAGACGGATGGCTGCGTTTTCGATCATGGAGAGCTGAATGGACAGCTCTTTTACACGCTCGAAGGCTGCCTTGGCCTCGTCCAGGGACAGCTTGGTGCTGTAGTAGGCGTAGGTCGGCGTGTTGCCTGCCTGTTTGTCATATTCCACAAGTGGGATCTCGGTTCCCATAACGCTTCTGGTTTTGATCCGGATGGAATTTTCCACAGGAACGGTATGAGAAATCTGGTCTACAAAAGCGATTCCAATCTCCATGTTTGCTTTCTGCAGGGCCGCATAGGCAGTGCGGAAGGTTTCGTCGATCTGAGACTGAATGTCCTTTGCCTGGTCGATCAGTTCCATCATTTCACGGATCAGGATATTACGCTTTTTGTCCATAAGCTCATAGCCCTGTCTGGAAAGAGCCAGAGAATTTTTTGCAAGTATGAGATTTCCCTTGGTGGGAAAGGTATTCGGATCCATAAAATCACCTCACTAACGGACGGTTTCTCTGTAATACTGATCCAGAACTTTGGTATCGATACGGTCGAGCTCTTCTTTTGGAAGAAGTCCAAGAAGTTCCCAGCCTTTATCGAGAGTTTCGATGATGCTTCGGTTCTCGGTTTCAGACTGTCCCACAAATTCTGCCTCGAATGCTTTTCCGAATACAAGGTACTGTTTATCCAGCGGAGAAAGCTCGTCCTCGCCGATAACGGATGCCAGGGCTCTTGCGTCGCCTACTTTTGCGTAGCAGGAGAAGAGCTGGTTGGCAACGTCCTGATGATCCGTACGTGTGAAGCCTTCACCGATACCGTCCTTCATCAGACGGGACAGGGATGGCAGAACATTGATCGGCGGGTAGATTGCCTGGCCGTGAAGCTGGCGGTCCAGTACGATCTGGCCTTCGGTGATGTATCCGGTAAGGTCAGGGATCGGGTGGGTGATGTCATCGTTTGGCATGGTCAGGATCGGGATCTGGGTTACAGAACCTGTGCCGCCACGTACGATTCCGGCACGCTCATAAAGGGTTGCAAGTTCACTGTACAGATATCCGGGGTAACCTTTTCGGGAAGGGATTTCACCTTTGGAAGAGGAAACCTCTCGCATGGCCTCGCAGAAGGAGGTAATATCCGTAAGGATTACCAGGATGTGCATGCCTTTTTCAAAAGCAAGATATTCGGCGGCAGTGAGGGCAATCTTCGGTGTCAGAAGACGCTCTACAACCGGGTCGTTTGCAAGGTTCAAAAACATTACAACGTGGTCGGAAGCTCCGCTTTCCTCGAAGGTTCTGCGGAAGAATTCGGCTACATCATATTTAACACCCATTGCCGCGAAAACAATGGCGAATTTTTCATCGGAGTCTGCGCCCAGGGAAGCCTGCTGAACGATCTGTGCGGCCAGCTTGTCATGAGGAAGACCGTTTCCGGAAAAGATCGGAAGCTTCTGGCCTCGGATCAGGGTGGTCAGTCCGTCGATGGCGGAGATACCAGTATTGATATAGTTTCGTGGATATTCACGCTTTACCGGGTTCAGCGGAAGTCCGTTGATATTCAGGCTGACTTCCGGGGTGATATCGCCAAGGCCGTCAATGGGCTGGCCGATACCGTTGAAGGTACGCCCCAGGATCTCCGGGGAAAGCCCGATCTCCATAGGATGTCCGGTAAGACGTGTGTGTGTATTGCCGAGGGACATGTTGTCGGTTCCCTCAAAAACCTGGATAACGGCTTTGTCTTCATAGATTTCCACGATACGGCCGATCTTCTGTGTGCCGTCCTCCATATGGAACTCTACGATCTCCTCGTAAGATGCATTTTTTACACCCTCAAGGACAACAAGAGGGCCGTTTATTTCACTCAGGCCAAGATATTCGATTGCCATAAACTGATCCCTCCTTTAACCGTTTCTTTCCAGTACATTGTCGTAGAAGCGGTCGATATCTTTGTGATACTCATCAAAACGCTCCAGTTCTTTGTTTGGTACTTCGTATTTGATGGCGATGATACGTTCAAAGATCTTATCCTCTTTCAGCACGGAAACTGGCATGCCACGGTTTACAAGGGCACGGCATTTCTCGTAGAGATAGAGGATGGTTTCCATCATCAGGAACTGTTTTTCCATAGGGACACTGGTGTCTTCCTGGTGGAAAGCGTTCTGCTGCAGGAAGCCCAGGCGGATGACTCTGGCAATCTCCAGCGTCAGTTTCTGGTCATCCGGAAGAACGTCACTTCCAATCAGCTTCACGATCTCCATAAGGGAACTTTCCTGATTGAGGATAGCCATGATCTGATTTCTGTCATATACAAATTTCGGGGAAACATGCTCTCTGTACCAGGGAGTCAGGTCCTCCAGATATTCGCTGTAACTGGTGAGCCACTGGATCGCAGGGAAGTGGCGGGCATAGGCAAGAGCCTTGTCCAGCCCCCAGAAGCAGCGGACAAATCGTTTGGTATTCTGTGTAACAGGCTCGGAGAAATCACCGCCCTGTGGGGAAACCGCACCGATGATAGAGACGGAACCTTCTGTTCCATTTAAGTTCTGCATCATTCCCGCACGCTCATAGAATGCGGAAAGTTTACTTGCCAGATATGCCGGGAAACCTTCCTCAGCAGGCATCTCTTCCAGACGTCCGGAAAGCTCACGGAGGGCTTCTGCCCATCGGGAGGTGGAGTCTGCCATGATTGCTACGTCATAACCCATATCACGGTAGTATTCCGCAAGGGTAACACCGGTATAGATAGAAGCCTCACGGGCTGCAACCGGCATGTTGGAAGTGTTGGCAATCAGGGTGGTTCGATCCATCATCAGGTTTCCGGATTTCGGGTCGATCAGTTTACTGAAGTCCTCAAGAACCTGTGTCATCTCGTTTCCACGCTCGCCACAGCCGATGTAGATGATGATATCGGCGTCAGACCACTTGGCGATCTGGTGCTGTGTCATGGTTTTTCCAGTTCCGAATCCGCCGGGAACAGCAGCAGTGCCGCCCTTTGCGATTGGGAAAAGGGTATCCAGGATACGCTGGCCGGTAAGAAGCGGAACGCTTGCCGGGAAACGTTTATAGGTCGGTCTCGGCACACGGATCGGCCATTTCTGGGCAAGAGCCAGTTCTTTTTCGGTTCCGTCATCAAGACGGATGGTAACGATGGGTTCCAGGACTGTGTAAGCGCCATCCGGAACTGCATGGATAACGGTTCCGTGTGTGATCGTCGGCGGAACCATGGATTTGTGAAGGATGGAAGCGGTTTCCTGTGTCTCGGCAATGATGGTACCTGCGCCGATGACATCGCCTTCTTTTACAGTAATGTGGGTTTCCCATTTCTTCTCTGTGTCAAGAGAGTCAACGCTGACACCACGGGAAATATATTTTCCGGAGGTCTCGGCGATCTCTGCAAGAGGTCTCTGGATACCATCAAAGATATTGTGGATGATTCCCGGACCAAGGAGAACGGAAATGGCATCTCCGGTTCCGATAACGGTTTCTCCAGGTTTCAGTCCTGTGGTTTCCTCAAAGACCTGTACGGTTGTCATGTTCTTTTTCAGACCAATGACCTCGCCTACCAGTCTTTCAGGCCCTACATAGACCATCTCGGAGATCTTGAATCCGGTGTCGCCCTTGAGGTAGATAACAGGGCCGTTAACACCGTAGATAATACCTGTTTTACTCATGTGCTGGACCTCCGTCAAATTTGAATTCTCTGTAAGCTGCCTGATATCCTTCCTCAAAGGAATTGTCGATGAGGATATTTTTTTCCGGGATCACAGCTTTGATTCCTCCGATAAAAGATTCGTCGGAAAGCTTCAGAGGAAAACCTGTTTTTACAGTGAGAGATTTCAGACGGGGTTCGTCTTCTTTTGAAAGATAGATCTGGATCTCGTCGTGTTCTGCAAAGCAGACAGCTTCTTCGATCTTGGTGCAAAGATATTCTTCGTAGCGGGAAGATTCCATGAATTTCAGGATCTTTTCCCGGACTTCTGCAAAAAGTTTCTCTTTTAAGCGGCTCTGTCTTGTTGTCCAGTCACGCCGGATGTGCAGCTGCTCTGCGGAAAGTGCTTTGTTGATCTCGCGTCTGGCGTTTGCAATTTCGGCTTTACGGGAGCTGGCAGCGTTTTCCAGAGACATTTTTTTATGTTCCTCCAGTGCGGCATCCAGGGATTCTTTGTGTTCCCGGACATCTTTTTCCGCCTGACGGCGGGCTTCTTCCACGGAGGTGTCATAGAAGTGTGTAAGCTTCTCTTCGATTGTCATAATATCACCTGCCTATAATTTTAATCCGATGGCCTCATTTACGTAGGAAGTAATAAAATCAGGCCTGCGGCCGGTACCATGTCTGTCAGGAATTTCAATGATGAGAGGTGTTTTGTGATGAAGTTTGACATCATCGATGATCTCAGGAAACTCCCGGCCGAATTTCTCGGTCAGGAGTATGATTCCGATCTCTTTATCTGCGATGGTGCGCTCCAGAGCTTCTTTCAGCTCATCGTGTTCATGAACGACCACACCTTCTACACCGGCCAGTCTCATTCCTGTCAGAGTATCAATATTGTCACTGATCAGATACATTTTCATATCAAAGTTTACCCAGGATCATGAAGGAGATGATCAGTCCATAAAGAGCAACACCTTCGGCAAGACCTACAAAGATAAGGGATTTACCAAGGATGCTCTGATCCTCACTGATTGCTCCAAGTGCTGCGCTTGCCGCACTGGCAACGGCAATACCACCACCGATACAGGAAAGTCCGGTAACAAGTGCTGCTGCGATGTAACCCATACCTGTTGCAAGGCCTGCGTCAGCGCCTGTAGCAGCCTGTACGGAAGCTCCGCCTGCAAATGTTACGGCAATGGCAATAAGCATGATACCGAAGAAGAAAAAGGCATTGACACCAAGTGCTGTTTTGTAGCGGCCACGGCTTTTTTCACCGAGAAGATAATATCCGAATGGAAGGATGATGCTGAGTACAAGTGCAACTGCGATTGTGATCTGTGTAATGACTGTCATGATGATGACCTCCTTAATATTCGTTTAAATTGGCTGCCTGGATCAGAAGGAGTTCTGACTCTGGCATTTTATTTGTTTTTTGAGCAGAACGGCTCGAATTTGCGGCCGCTGCCTTTGTAAAAACGGCTGAACATTTCGTAATATTCCAGACGGAGTACCTGGATACCTACGATCAGGCCCTCCATAGCGCATACGAACAGGTTTCCGAGAATGATGACGATCCAGTTGGGACTGCCGTTCTCTGCGCCTGCAAGCATAAGTACAACCTCCATCATGGCTGCGTGGCTGACTGCGAAAGCACCGATACGCACGAAGGAGAGTGTGTTGGAAAAGTAGCTCAGGATAACTTCGAAGAGTTCAAAGACACCCTGTACAATGAACATGCCTTTTTCTTTTGGCATGATTTCGGCTTTTTTCTCAACCAGGTTGGTAAGCGGCTCCTTGAAAAAGATCAGAAGCAACGGTACGCCAAACATAATGGCCAGGACTGCGCCGCCAGGAACTGCATGGCCGGATACAAAAAGTCCGATGCAGAGAACTGCGGAACCATAAAATACAAGTCCTGCCACAGCGTTGGTGTCGAACCAGGTTTTTTCAACATCATGCATCTTAAAGGAGTTGATGATGTTGAAGACCATGCACAGGAGTATGATTCCCATGCCGAAGCCGATGGCAACGATAAATACGGTATTCAGTTTTCCGATAAAAGGTATGGTCGTCATACTGTCTACAGGCCGTAACCACAGAGCAGGTATGACGTCTTCAAATCCGAAGACACTTCCGAACATCAGGCCAAAGAATGTGGAAAAGACTCCGGCGCAGCTGATGATTCCGGCAAGATCAATATGTTTCAGTTTGTAAAGCAGGAAACCTCCGATAAAAAGCAGAAGTCCCTGTCCTGCGTCACCGAACATGGCTCCGAAGATAAAGGAGTAGGTGATGGCAACGAACCAGGTGGGGTCCATCTCGCCGTAAGCAGGAAGTCCGTACATTTTTACATACATTTCAAATGGTTTGAAAAGTTTCGGATTCTTCAGCTTGGTTGGCGGCTGATGGTTTGGATCATGTTCCAGTGTGGTCGTGTCTTCGCCGTCAACCAGACAGAAGATCCGCTCATCTGATGCGATATCTGCCTGAAAAGCTCTCGTGTCAGCCTCTGTCATCCATCCGCAGAGAATGTAGAAATTCTCATGTTTTCCGGTACAGGCTGCGGCTTTCCGGACATCGAAGTTTCTGGAAAACTGGAGCAGTGTGTTTCGGGCGGCTACGATGGTTTCTGCCTTGTCAGAAAGGAAGCGCTGGTATTTCTGCTTCTGTGCTTCCAGGTGTTTCAGGGCATCTTCGTATTGTTTGCTTACGCTTGAAAATGCCTGCTGAGCAGTTCCGGTATAATTATCCGGGACAAAGATCTTCTCGAAGTGCATGGAAGCGTAGGCTGCATCGATCTTCCGGGCTTCATGCTTCGGTACGAAGTAAACGCCCCAGACATACTGGTCATCTTCATCACATTTGAGGAAGATGGTGTTCAGATTGTCGTAAATATATTTCTTGAATTTCTCATAATATTGCTTCTCAATACGTCCGAAATGAAAATGGATATATTTCAGATGAAGGATCGAGGAAATATTGTAATCAATATTCCGGAATGGACGTATGATCCGCAGAGATTCTTCCAGAGAGGAACATTTTTCTTCCAGTTCGGACTGTTCTTTCTGGAGCTGATCTGCTTCTTCGCGGATTTTTTTTACTGTGGAAAGTGCTGTTTCAATACCGGGACTTCTGCTGGAAGTGGATGGAGGGCTCTTCAGCTCTTCATAAATGGTATTGATGGAATTCAAGGCGTCTCTGTAAGGGTTGACCTCCAGGAAAGGTGTGAGGCTTTCCACTGTAGTCAGCTCAGAGAGCGCGTTTTCCAGATGGATCTCGTACTTGCACAGGTAGGTGTTTACAACCCGGTCGATATCCGCTTTTGGACCGGTGATGCTCAGAAAATTCATTTTTTCAATCACGTTGCTACCTCCTGGTTGTTAACCATTGCGTACATAACGCAGGGATTGTTCTGGGTCCACGCCATAGCGCACGCACTCAAGGGCAATGGTCAGACGGTTAACTTCATGTTCTTTGTGATATAAATAGGAATAGATGACTGCTACGGAGTAGGGATCTTTGCGTGCTTCCCGCTCCAGCACATTCCGGAGAATGTAGTTATAAAATTCTTCCAGATTGGCTACAGTCAGCTGTTCGTATTTTTTACCATAGTAAGTTCCATTGAAAATACGACGGAACTCTTCTGGTGTAGGAGCTTCCACAAGGGCAGTGATCTCTTCTTTGCGGAGCTTGTAGTTCATGGGGATCAGCAGTGCGTAAATAGCAGCCGGTTCCATCTGAAAACAACGTTTGGAACGCTGGATGAACTGCAGGTTCAGCATATCGAATTTCTCGCCGTAAGCCTTGGTGATCTGATTAAGATCATTGCCTTTGAAAAGTTTCTTCCGCATGTTCCAGATCTGTGAAAAATACGAAAGATCAAGTGCCATGCCAAAATCAAAAAGCGTGGCGTTTCCACGTTCGTTGACCTGAGACAGCGGAATGAAGAAATCATTTCCCTTCAGTGCCGTGATGAATTCTTCCATATTGGTGCAGGCGGCAAGCCTGTCGATGTCCAGCTTGGAGTGATGTTTGAAGAAATCACGGTAAGGGGAAATATCTACGGGATCGGTATCCCTGTGGTCAAAGAGGTTTGTCATGATCTCTTTCAGGACACGGATCTCATAACGCTTCGAATAAAGCGACAGGAACGTTCGCTGTTCCTGGTTTGCAAAGTGGTAAAGCCTCGAAAAATTCAGGAAGATGGATTTCTTCAGGAGTTTTTCTACCTGTCCTCGGTGAAGATCATTTTCATCGAGGCCGGACCAGACATTCTGATATTCGGGTGTTCGTTTCAGGTAGGCTGTTACCTGGGGGACATTGGGAAGCTGAACGATTTCTTCCAGCTGCTCATCTGTCACGAGCCTGCTCTGCATGGCACGGATCTTGGTGGAGAGTCCGCTGTATGAGAGGACAGTGCCCATTGAATCACTTCCTTTCCCTTCAGGTTTCGGTGATGCCTGTTATTTTCTGAAACAGCTTCTGGCAAAGATCTTCGTGATTGGCTTCGTAGTAAGCGTCCAGTCTGGATAACTGATCTTCGGTTTCCGTACGAAGCTCGTTGATCCGGGCGTCTTTCTCGCGTGCCAGATCTTCACGGATCTTCTGGATCTCGGTGCCGGTTTCTTTTTCAACTGAGGCATCGAATTCCTTCGTCTGTTTTTCTGCTTCTTCCGAGAGAGCCTGTTTCTGCCTGGCAGCGTCCTGCAT
>CAVEKJ010000020.1:0-16232 GCA_963616205.1 Prevotella sp. | reverse complement strand
CTTTTTGTATCGCCACGAGCGCTTAATACGCCGTTACCAAAATTGTATACAGCCATGGCGGGCATGCCAAGTGAATAAATCTTCATATATAAAACAGCCTGGTCAATGAGTTCCGGTTTGGTGTTCGTCATGGTCAGCATCTGCCCGGAAAACAGAAGACAGATGATACAGACCAGAAGACCTGTGATGGCACAGAGAAGAAGAGAAGTGTGGATCGTTTCTTCTGTGCCTTTTTTGTTTCCGGCGCCAAGTTCGTGGGCTACACGGACGTTGACACCTGCACCCATGCCGATCAGGATTCCAGTAAATAAAGAGACCAGCAGAGTTGTGGAACCGACAGCGCCAAGTGCCAGATAGTCCGCAAAGCGTCCCACAACCGCAACATCACTTAAGTTAAAAAGAACCTCCAACACCTGGGACCCCATCAGGGGAAGGCTGAAGAGGAGGATATTTTTCCAGAGAGAACCGGAAGTCATCTCTATGGAATGAGATTTCTTTTTTTCATTTTCACACATAAAATTACCTCATAAAAAGTATATAAAATTCCTTCATCCAGGTTATACAATACTCTATTGAAAAAGGTTTGTAAAGAGGGGAAAACCGCGTAAAATAAATAATTTTCAGGCAGAATATACTTGACATATCCGGTGGTTCATCATAAGCTGTTGAGAGATATGGAAAAATCGAAAAGTCTTTGAAAAAAGGGGAGCATACACATGAAAAACTGGGATAATATACGTCTGGTACCGGAGTTTAATGAGCAGGGTGTTGCCTGCTATCGTCTTGATGGCGGAGATTATGTAAACGAATATTATATCACTTCAGAGGCAGAGACAAGAAAGCTTCTGAACACACCGGAAGTGGTTGGATATGAGGTTTATAACTGTCTGATCCCGTCTACCTGCCAGATGCTTTATTATCTGAAGGAGCAGAAGAAGGTTACCACTGCAAATATTCTTTCTATTTTAAGAGGTGCGCTGAATTATCCGCTTGAAGAGGCATGTTATAAAGAGCATATCCGTGTCCATGATATCAGCTTCCTTTCCAGTGAGCGTGTTTTTGCGGAAGATGAAATGACCGGGCTTGAGATCAAGTACAGCAAACTGACTATGGTTCCGGACAGTACTCTGATGATCGGTGATATCATCGCAAGTGGTGAGACTCTGATCCATTGTCTCCGTTATGTAACTGATTTTTACAGAGAGCACGGAACAAAACTTCGCAATATTATTATCTTTACTATTGGCGGAACCAAGGGAATTGATATTCTTGAGAACCTGACAAAAGAAATCCGTGAGTTCTGGCCGGAGTTTGAAGGATTTATTACGGTATTTTATGAGGGGATTTTTGCCACCTATCAGGATAAAGGTGTTTCCGGGATCAATCTTCCGGATGTTGATTTCTACTGGAAGGGCGGAATCGTTGCACCGGAATTTCGAAGAGAGACACTTTCCATGTGCAGCCCTCTTTTTGAGAAATGTATTATCTACGATGGCGGCGCAAGACGTTATGAGATCCACGAGCATGTAGAGGAAGTCCTGGAGTTCTGGGAGGGAATCCTGGAGCGTGCGGATAAGATTGATTTCAAGGAGCTTCTGGATGAAAAACTTGGCTATCCGACCCCGATCAGCTACGAAGACTGGCTCACCAGCAACCACTACCAGGAAATCCGCCCCGCCGACACCAAATGGCTCTACCGCCAGGAGCAGGGGTATATTGAGAGCATGAAGAACATCACACTGAAAGAACTGGCCGAGCAGAGGATCGGAGAGTTTCGAAGTGCGCTGAGGAAATACATTCTGTAACAGTTCAGAGCATATTTTACACAGGTTTTACATTTACCCTCACTGTTTTCATGTAGAATAGAAATAGATAATTTTGTACTTTTTACTACAAAGCTGAAAACGTATTTTGTAGAAAAACTACAACCTGTAAATTCAATGAAAAAAGAGGAAAAGCCATGCAGACCAATGAAAAAATGTCCTATCAGATCCGGAGATGCTATGCGTCTCTTCGGAAGTCAGAACAGAAAGTAGCAGACTATGTGCTGAATCATGAGGCTGCCTGTCGGAGGATATCTCTGGAAACCCTTGCGGAGCAAAGTGGCGTCAGTCAGCCCACAGTGGTACGTTTTGTAAAAGCACTGGGATTTCAGGGATTTAAGGAATTCCGTTATAAGCTTATGGAAAATGCGGTGACAGAAGCACGTTCCGGAGAATCCCAGGCCATGTATGGTTATAATTTGAATCCAGATGAAAAATTAAAGCTGATCCCCGCAAAAGTTGTGGCTACCTCTGTCCGTACATTGGAAGACATGCTGAAAAGCATTTCCGGGGAACAGTTTGAAAAAATGATCCATATGATTGCAGGTGCCAGGACCATTGCCATCACCAATTTCAGAGAATCCAGGATCAGCCAGTTCAGCGACGTGGTAATGTGCTGTTCCCAGGAACAGTGGCTTTACGGAGACTGCATCTTTTCCAGGACAACACAGATCGTGCTCAATGACATGATCTATATGGGCCTGATCGCCGGTGATTACGATAACCGTACGGAGCAGCTGGATAAAAACAGCCGGCTCATCAGTGACAAAGCCTATCAGTAACAATACACGCAAGCCGGTCATCTATTGTATAACCAGAAAATAAAACACCGAGAACTCAAAGTAGACAGGAGATCTGTCTGTAGAAAAACTACAGACCAGGTCTCCTGTTTTTTGTGTAGTTAATTTACATTTTCCTTACATACATCTAAAGATACATTGATAGTTGCAGACCAAAGGGAATGCTACACTTTGAAATGTGATCGGGCAAAGCAGCAGATGCGGATCGAAGATATCCGCCTGATATAAGAAATCAGTAAAAAGAGAAAGGAAATCAAAGATGTTAAAACTGGAACATATAAAGAAAAGTTACGACGGAATAACAATCCTCGATGATATCAACCTTCAGATCGAAGACGGAGAAATCGTCTCTATATTAGGACCATCCGGATGCGGAAAAACAACGCTTCTGAATCTGATCCTGGGGCTTACGGATGCAGATCAGGGAAAAATCCTTTTTAACGGAGAAGATATCACAGCAACACCGATGGAAAAAAGAGGATTCAATATCGTATTTCAGGATTACGCGCTGTTTCCAAACCTGAATGTATACAAAAACATCACTTATGGATTAAGAAACAATCCGGGAATCTCAACAAAAGAAGAAGTGGAAGAGCTGATCGAACTGCTTGGCCTCCGGGAGCACCTGAACAAACGGATCGACCAGTTATCCGGCGGACAAAAGCAGAGAGTTGCACTGGCAAGAACTCTTGTAATGAAACCAAAGATCCTGCTTCTGGACGAGCCATTAAGTGCCCTGGACGGTGTGATCAAAGAATCCATTAAAGAAAAGATCAAAACCGTTGCAAGAGAGTTTCATCTTACTACCATCATTGTAACTCATGACCCGGAAGAGGCACTGACACTTTCTGACCATGTGCTGATCATCAACAAGGGCGGAATTTCACAGTACGGAAAGCCGGAAGAAATCGTAAAAACTCCGGAGAATGATTTTGTAAAAGCTTTTATCCTAAGACAGCTTGAGATCAAAAAGAACAACATCTATTCTCTGTTTCAGGTGGCCGTATGAAGACAAAAAATAAAGAAATAAAAGGTATTTTTACACTGACCGTAGTAGTATTTGCGGCTTTTCTGATCTGGCCGGTGATTCGGTTGCTTCTGAAATCTTTTGCGGGGAATAACGGATTCACACTGGGATTTTACAGAGATGTTTTGCAGGGGAAAGGATTCCTGAAAGCACTTCGGAACAGTTTCGTGGTAGCCGGAGCAAGTGCGCTGGTGACAACATTGCTCTCATTTTTTATGGCATATACCATTCATTACAGCAATGTACCGGAAGGAATCAAAAAATTTATCCGTACAGTTGCGGGAATTCCAATGCTTCTTCCAACACTGACCTATGGTTTTGCCCTGATCTACTCTTTTGGAAAAGAGGGACTTCTCACCCGGCTGTTCGGACATCAGCTTTTTGAGATCTACGGATTTAACGGATTGCTGGTCGGCTATGTGATCTATACGCTTCCGATTTCCTTTATGCTGATCAACAACACCATGGGTTACATTGATAAAAAATTTATGATCGTATCCAGACTGATGGGCGACAATATCTGGGCTACATTCCGGATGACAATCTTAAGACCGCTGATGGAAACTCTTGCGGCATCCTTTATCCAGAGCTTTTTCCTGTGCTTCACAGATTTCGGAATTCCGGCTTCTGTAGGCGGAAAATACGAAGTGATTGCCAGCGTCCTGTATACACAGATGCTTGGAAGTGTCCCTGATTTTAACAAGGGAAGTGTGGTTGCCATGGTGATGCTGCTTCCTTCTGTGATCAGTATTATCATTCTGCACTATCTGGAAAAATATAACATTCGATACAACAAGATTTCTGCAACAGAATTAAGAAAAAACCGTTTTCGAGACAGTATCTGCGGAGTGGTCAGCATTCTGATCTGTGTCAGCGTATTATCGATCTTTGCAGTGATCTTTATCATTCCTTTTGTACAGGAATGGCCGTACAGACTTGGATTTTCTCTGGATCATGTTAAGGCAGTTTTTACAGATGCAAGTCTTTTCGGAGTATATAAAAACTCTCTCTGGGTTGCTTTTGCAACGGCGGTGGTCGGAACACTGATTGCCTATGGCGGAGCGATCGTTACAGCCAGAAGCCGCATCAGTGAAAAATGTAAACAGATCATCGAGGGAATTGCGCTGATTACCAATACGATCCCCGGAATGGTACTTGGCCTGGCATTTCTGTTCTGTTTTTCAGGAACCAGTATCCAGAGTACTTTTACCATCCTGATCATCTGTAATGTGATCCATTTCTTCTCAACGCCATATCTGATGATGAAGAGTTCTCTTTCCAAGATGAACGCATCCTGGGAGACAACGGCAATGTTGATGGGAGATAACTGGATCCGGACGATCATCCGAATTGTGACACCAAACGCGATGTCAACGATTATCGAAGTTTTCAGCTATTACTTTATCAATGCAATGGTAACAGTAAGTGCGGTGATCTTTATTGCAGGTGCAAGAACCATGGTCATCACCACAAAGATCAAGGAATTACAGTATTACAATAAATTCAATGAAGTGTTTGTTCTTTCTCTGCTGATGCTGGGAACAAATCTGCTGGCAAAAGGGATTTTTCAGCTTCTGGCAAACAGGAAGAAAACAACAGAAAAGGAGAAAAAAATGAAAAAGACAGGAAAACTGAAAAAAGCAGTATGTGCAGGAATTGCAGGTATTTTGGGACTCAGCGCATTTATGGTTACAGGATGCGGTCAGAACAGCGGAAAAAACAGTCAGGTTGTTATTTATTCCAACGCAGATGACGAGGCTGTAGAGGCAATGAAAGCCGCACTGGATGACAATGGATATAAAGGACAGTATATTTTCCAGACATTTGGAACTTCAGAACTTGGCGGCAAGCTTCTGGCTGAGGGAAAAAATATCGAGGCAGACCTTGTAACTATGAGTACTTTTTATGTGGAAAGCGCGCAGGATCAGAAACAGATGTTTCAGGATCTGACCTTTGATGTAAATACCATCGATGATTTCCCGGCATACTGTGCACCGATCACAGCGCAGGAAGGAACCATTATCGTAAATACAGAACTGATGAATAAGAATAATCTGGACATGCCGACTTCCATCAAAGATCTTGCAAAGGACGAGTACAAGGGACAGATCGCAGTGACAGATATCGCATCTTCCTCCACTGCATGGCTTCTGATCCAGGGACTGATCTCTGAGTATGGTGAAGACGGGGCAAAAGATGTCCTGAAAGCAATCTATGTAAATGCAGGAGATCACATCGAAGAATCCGGTTCCGGTCCTCTGAAACTGGTACGTGCCGGAGAAGCAGCTATAGGATTTGGTCTGAGACAGCAGGCGGTTGCAGATAAGGAATCCGGTCTTCCTATCGATTATGTAGATCCGGAAGAAGGAAACTTCACACTGACAGAATCTGCCGCAGTGGTTGATAAAGGCGATAAGAGTAATCCGAAGGCAATGGAAATGGCAGAGTGCATTATCAAAAACGGAAGAAAAGCACTTCTGGATACGTATCCAATCCCACTGTATGACGGAGAGACGGTTGCAGAGTCAGAGAAATCCGGAAATCCGAAAACCTTCCCGGAGAAACTTACCGTAGATCTTCTGAAAAAACATCAGGAATTATCTGAAGAGTGTAAACCGGAATAAAAAAGGTCATCAATAGAATAAAGAAAAAAGAGAGGAATCAATAACCATGAAAAATTATAAACTGCTGACACCTGGACCACTGACAACTACAGAAACTGTAAAAAAAGAAATGATGTTTGATCACTGTACATGGGATGATGACTACAAAGTGATCACCCAGGAGATCCGTAAAAAACTTCTGGAGCTTGCGCATGTATCTGAGGATGAATACGCAGCGATCCTGATGCAGGGAAGCGGTACCTTTGGTGTGGAATCGGTACTTACCAGTGTGATCGGAAATGATGAGAAGCTTCTTATCTGTGCAAACGGAGCTTACGGTGAGCGTATGGAAGATATCGTGAAACATGCAGGCATTCCGTATACGATCTATCATGAGAAATATGACAGAATTCCGGATGCCGGAAAGGTTGCGGAGATTCTGAAAAACGATTCGTCCATTACGCATGTGTCCATGGTACACAGCGAGACAACTTCTGGAATCCTTAACGATATCGAATCTGTTGCAAAGGTTGTAAAGGAAAACGGACGCACCATGATCGTAGACGCAATGAGCAGCTTTGGCGGAGTGGATATTCCGGTTGGTGACTGGGGAATTGATTTTATCATCAGCAGCGCAAATAAATGTATCCAGGGTGTGCCGGGATTTTCCTTTATCATTGCAAACAAACAGAAACTTATGGAATCAAAAGGAAAAGCAAGAAGTCTTTCTCTTGATATTTATGATCAGTGGGAAACCATGAATAAAGATGGAAAATGGAGATTTACTTCTCCGACCCATGTTGTCCTGGCATTTTCCCAGGCTCTGAAAGAGATGGAAGAAGAGGGCGGAATTCCGGCAAGACATAAGAGATATGTGGAGAACAACCGCCTTCTGATCGAAAAAATGAAAGAACTTGGCATTCGCCCATATATTGATGAAGAGCAACAGGGACCGATCATTACCACGTTTTTCTATCCGGAAAATGCAAGTTTTTCCTTCGGAGATATGTATCAGTACATCAAGGAGCGCGGCTATGCCATCTACCCGGGAAAAGTAACAGAGGCAGATACTTTCCGAATTGGAAATATCGGAGAGATCTATAAAGAGGATATTCTGAAGGTTTCAGAACTGATCAAAGAATTTCTGGAGCAGAACAAATAAGAATGAGTGAGGAAAATAAGATGAGCAAATATAAAGCAGTAGTTTTTGACTGGGCAGGAACAACGGTAGATTATGGATGCTTTGCGCCGGTGCAGGCATTTGTGGAAGTGTTCCGCCATTTCGGGATCGAGCCTGCCATGGAAGAAGTCAGAAAACCAATGGGAATGCTGAAGAGAGATCATATCCGGACCATGCTGAAGATGGAGCGGATCTCCGATCTCTGGAGAGAAAAATACGGAACAGACTGGACAGAGGAAGACGTGGAGAAGCTGTATTCTCTTTTTGAGGAAAAACTTCTCAGCATTCTGGATCAGTTTGCAGAAGTGAAGCCGTATGTTCTGGAGACGATTGAAGAGCTCAGAAAAAGAAATATCAGGATCGGTTCCACAACCGGTTACACAGACAAGATGATGGCCATTGTAACCGCAAAAGCGAAGGAAAACGGATACGAGCCGGATGCCTGGTTCAGCCCGGATTCTACCGGAAATGTGGGGCGTCCTTATCCTTACATGGTATTTCGAAACATGGAAGCCTTGGGAATCCAGAGAGTAAAAGATGTGATTAAAGTAGGTGACACAGTTTCCGATATCAAAGAAGGCAAAAACGCCGGTGTATATACGGTAGGCGTCATCGAAGGAAGTTCGGAAATGGGACTCACCCAGGAGGAATATGAGGCTCTGGGAAAAAGCGAAAGACGTGCAAAAGTCGAAGAAGTAAAAGAAAAATTTTTCCAGGCAGGTGCGGATGAAGTGATCCTTAACATGAAGGAACTTCTGGAATTGCCTGGGATGAGTGAATAATAATGGAAGAAGTGTAAAAGAATAAAATACTGCAGGATGATCGGGATATGACAGGTGTGTCATTGGAGAATTCTGCGGTATTTTTTGTTTGTATGGCAACCAACTGGTTAATATTTACATAACAGGTATAAAAATGGTAAAATCGGGATAGAAAAAAGGCAGGGGGAAGATTATGAAGGATACAGGAATCAATCCTAAAGTGATACGACAAATTCGAGATATGGCAGAGCAATATGGAATAAAAAAAGTGTTGCTTTTTGGCTCCCGTGCCAGAGGAGATTTTAAGCGAACCAGCGATATTGATATTGCAGTAACCGGCGGGGATTTTGAACGATTTGCACTGGATGTGGATGAAGAAACCAGTACTCTGCTGGAGTATGATATTGTAAATCTGGATCGGGAGATGCAGGATGAATTGAGAGATTCTATTGAAAAGGAGGGAATCGTATTGTATGAAAAAGTATGAGAATTTTTGTTCCTCCTGAACTACGGAAACAAATGTATAAAGAATACGGTTTACAGTAAAAATAAAACCATCACAGAAAAGGAGATAAAAACATGCCATACATTAAAAACATCGAACACGAAAAAGTAGTAGACCTTGCAGGTGAAGTCCAGTACATGCCGGGACAGGTGGTGAGCAAAACTCTGGCGCAGAATGAGGCGGTCAGTGTGACGCTTTTTGCTTTTGAGAAAGGTGAGGAGATCGGAACTCATGATTCCAAAGGTGATGCCATGGTGACGGTTCTGGACGGTGTTGGAGAGTTTACCGTAGGCGGTGTGAAACATGTCTGCAAAGCAGGCGAGGCCCTGGTAATGCCGGCAACCATTCCTCATGCAGTTTATGCGGTAGAGCGTTTTAAGATGCTCCTGACAGTTGTATTTCCAATTGAAAAATAAACGATAGTGTTCGGTTCAATAATTATCATATAAGATTCAGTTCCTCAGAATATGAATATCTGAATTATCTGTGAAACAATATGGATTATCCATTGTTTTGGATATGAATAATAGTTATAATAAATCATAGCAATGAGACAGTATTTTCAGAGATAATGGAAATATAAAATACAGCAGACCAAGGAGGAACCTGTAACAATGAAAATCGGAAATGATATTTACTATGTAGGTGTAAACGACCACCAGGTAGACCTGTTTGAGGGACAGTACGTAGTACCAAACGGAATGTCCTACAATTCCTACGTGATCAAAGATGAGAAGATCGCAGTTATGGATACCGTAGATGCCAACTTCACAGAAGAGTGGCTTGGAAAAGTAGCAGAAGTTCTGGACGGTGCAAAACCGGACTATCTGGTAGTTCAGCATATGGAGCCGGATCATGCAGCAAACATTGAGAACTTTGTGAAAGCATATCCGGATACAACCGTTGTTGCCAACACAAAGACCTTTACTATGATGGAGAATTTTTTCCGTGGAATGGATCTGGAAGGAAAGAAACATATAGTAGCAAACGGCGACAGCCTGACACTTGGCAAACATGTCCTTACCTTCGTATTTGCGCCGATGGTTCACTGGCCGGAGGTTATGGTCACATATGACAGCACAGACAAAGTTCTGTTTTCCGCAGACGGATTCGGTAAATTCGGAGCCCTTGACGTGGAAGAAGACTGGGACTGCGAAGCTCGCCGCTACTATATCGGAATCGTTGGAAAATACGGCCCGCAGGTACAGAAACTTCTCAAGGCAGCAGCAACTCTGGATATCCAGACCATCTGCCCACTCCACGGACCGATCCTCACTGAGAATCTTGGACATTATCTGGAGAAATATGATATCTGGTCTTCTTATAAAGTTGAAAGCGAAGGCGTAATGATCGCCTACACATCTGTATACGGAAACACAAAGAAAGCAGCAGAACTTCTTGCACAGAAACTGGAAGAAAAAGGTTGCCCGAAAGTAGTTGTCTGCGATCTCGCAAGAGAAGATATGGCAGAGGCAGTGGAGGATGCTTTCCGCTACGGCAAACTGGTACTGGCCAGCATTACATACAACGGAGAGGCTTTCCCGTTCATGAGAACATTCATCGAGAACCTGACAGAGCGTAATTACCAGAACCGCACCATCGGCCTCATCGAAAACGGAAGCTGGGCACCAACCGCAGCCAAAGTCATGAAAGGAATGTTCGAGAAGAGCAAAAATATCACATGGCTGGAGAACAATGTAAAGATCATGTCCTCCTTAAGTGATGCGAATGTGGCAGAGATCGATGCGATGGCAGAGGAACTCTGCAAATAAAAAAACAGTTCCGATTTTTACAATTTTTTCTGCCGTTAAGTGTATAGAATACAGACCATAAAGAATCTGAAGGTAAATCGACAAGCGATTGTATTCGTGAACCTGCAACAGAACAGGATATCATATCTGTTTTGAAGCTGGGAAGGATATGAAAGCAGACAAGGGCGTCTGAAAGGATGAAAAATCCGTTCAGGCGTCTTTTTTGATTTAACAGGAAAGGAAGATCTGGTTATGGCAGAGAGAATAAAAGAACATCCGATACTCGGCGTCCAGCAAAAAGGTGCGCCTGTCAGATTTAAATTTGACGGAAAGGAACTGGAGGGATTTGAAGGCGAGCCGATCGCCGCAGCCTTAAAAGCGGCCGGGCTTATGGTTCACCGATATACAAAGAAGGAACATAAACCGCGTGGAATCTTCTGTGCGATCGGGAGGTGTACAGACTGCGTAATGGTAGTGGACGGAGTGCCAAATGTAAGAACCTGTATCACACCCCTGAAAGAGGGAATGGATGTGCGGACACAATATGGAGTCAGCGATAAACCATTTGAAGAGCAGTGAGGAGGACATGAGGATGAAAAGATATGATCTGATCGTAGTAGGCGCAGGCCCGTCAGGCCTGTCCGCAGCCATTGAAGCAGCCAGACGGGGCCTGAGAGTGGTAGTATTTGATGAAAACGAAAAACCGGGAGGACAGCTCTTCAAACAGATCCATAAATTTTTTGGATCCAAGGAGCATCGGGCAAAGGTGAGGGGCTTTGTCATTGGACAGCAGCTTCTGGACGAGGCAGATGAAGCCGGAGTTGAAGTCGAGTTAAATTCCACCGTTATCGGTTTATACCAGGATAAGGAAATCGTAGTCAAAAAAGGAGAAGGAATCACGCATTATAAAGGCGATGCTGTGATCATTGCAACAGGAGCAGCCGAAAACATGGTTACTTTTCCGGGATGGACACTTCCGGGTGTGATAGGTGCAGGAGCAGCCCAGACGATGATGAATCTCCATGGAGTACTTCCGGGGAAAAAAGTTCTGATGCTTGGCTCGGGAAATGTCGGGCTGGTTGTAGCCTATCAGCTTATGCAATGTGGCTGTGAGGTTGTGGCACTGGTAGATGCGGCTCCTAGAATTGGCGGTTATGGAGTTCATGCGGCAAAGGTGGCCAGGACAGGAGTTCCTTTTTATCTTTCGCACACGATTGTGCAGGCCGAGGGAGAAGAGAGTGTCACAGGCGTAACGATTGCAGAGGTTGATTCCCATTTTCAGTTTATACCGGGAACAGAGAAGCATTTTGATGTAGATACGATCTGCCTTGCGGTGGGACTTTCTCCGATGTCACAGCTTCTGAAGATGGCTGGCTGTGCGATGGAGGACAATCCGAAAAGAGGAGGCCAGGTTCCGCTCTGTGATGAATATGGAAGAACTTCTCTTCCGGGAGTATTTGTGGCAGGAGACGTATCCGGGATTGAAGAGGCATCTTCTGCTATGATCGAAGGCAGGATGTCAGGAATCACGGCAGCGGAATATCTTGGATATATAGAAAAAAACGAGCTGGAATCAAACCTTGCCGAGCTGGACAAGGCACTGGATGGTCTCCGTCAGGGAATGTTTGCTCCGAAGAACAGAGGAAAGGCTATCGAAAAAACAGAAGAAGGAATTGAAATTTCCACAAATCTTCTGAAACACGGTTTTGTGGCAGATGATGAGATTGAACGCTTCCCGGGAGTGACGCATAAAGCAGGAGTACATCCGGTTATGGAATGTACGCAGAATATTCCGTGTAATCCGTGTCAGGATGCCTGTCCGAAGGGATGCATTTCCATAGGAAGCAATATCACCTCGCTTCCGATCGTAGTGGAAGGCTCGCAGTGTGTAAACTGTGGAATGTGTGTGGCAAGCTGTTCCGGTCAGGCAATCTTTTTGGTGGACGAAGATTGTGGAGACGGCATGGCAACTGTAACGCTTCCATATGAATTTCTTCCGCTTCCGGAAATTGGTACGAAGGGCTGGGCGTTGGGAAGAAACGGAAGTAAGGTCTGTGAGGCAGAGGTAACAGACATCAAGAGTAGGAAAGCATTTGACAAAACCAATCTTCTGACTATGCGGATTCCGAAGGAATTTGCCATGAAAGCAAGATTTTTCAGAGCAGAGTAAAAGGACAGGAGGAAAAGCAGGATGAACGCAGTAAATGACAGATCAAGAGACATCGGACCTTTTGTTCCCGGTCCTGATGATGATATGCTGATATGCAGATGTGAGGAGATCACCAAGGGAGAGATCCGAAAAGCAGTACACGAAGGAATGTGGACGATCACAGAAATCCGCAGGTATTTAAGAACGGGAATGGGGCTCTGTCAGGGACAGACCTGCAGCAAGCTGGTAAAGGGTATCGTAGCCAGAGAGCTTGGAATATCACCGGCAGAACTGGAACCGGCTACATCCAGAGTTCCGATGCGTCCGATAGAAATGCGCATTTTTGCAAATGAGGCAAAGGAGGTTGGAGATCATGAGTAATACAGCAGAGGTAATCGTGATCGGTGGTGGTATTATCGGCTGTTCCATCAGCTACTACCTTGCCAGAAAAGGAGTTAGTGTAATCTGCCTGGAGGGTTCCGATCATTTTGGAAATGGTGGCTCCAGCAGAAACGGTGGTGGTGTCCGGCAGTCAGGAAGAGATCCCAGAGAGCTGCCGCTGGTGATGTACGGAATCAAAAATTTCTGGCCGGTTCTTTCCGAAGAGCTTGAAGTGGACTGTGAGTATCATCAGGATGGAAACCTGAGACTTGGAAAAACGGAGAAACACAGACAGATCCTCACCGGACTGACAGAACGTGCCGTAAAGGTAGGACTGGATGTAAAAATGATCGATGGTGATGAGGTGCGCAGGATCAATCCGTATCTGTCAGATGAAGTAACCTGTGCAAGCTGGTGCCCTACCGATGGTCATGCCAATCCGCTGACAACAACGCTGGGATATTATAAGGCTGCGAGAAAGCTTGGCGTACATTTTATTTCCGGTGAAAAAGTAACAGAGTTAAAAATGATCAGAGGAAAACTGAGACAGGTTAACTGTGCATCAGGAGATATTTTTGAGGGAGAAACCGTAGTGCTGGCGGCCGGATATGAATCCAGGGCGATTGCCGGAACTGTGGGAATTGATATTCCGATGCAGAAGGCCATGCTGGAGGCACTGGTTACAGAGGCAGAGCCGCATATGTTTGACCAGATGCTTGGAACTGCGGAAGCCGATTTCTACGGGCATCAGACGAAGCATGGCTCCTTTGTATTCGGAGGCTCCTCCGGGCTGGAAGGATATACGAAGGACAATGGAACTCCCATCTGTTATTCCAAAACGGCTCCGTGTATCTGCCGTGGAATCATGAAGTATTTTCCGGATCTGGCCAATGCCAAAATCGTAAGGACCTGGGCTGGCTGGATGGATCGCTGTGCAGATGGAGTACCGGTGCTTGGAAATGTTGGAGAGGTGCCGGGACTGGTGCTTGCCTGCGGATTTTCCGGACATGGATTCGGAATCGCACCCGGGGCGGCACATCAGCTGGCAGAGCTGATCACAACAGGAAGCACGCAGGTGGATCTCAGTGATTTACGTTACGACCGTTTCAAAGCCAAGATCTGACCGGTCAGTATCCCGCGAAACAGCAAAAGTGAGAGGCTCCTTATGATATGGAAAAAAGACCGTCTGGCACCGACACAGCCTTATCTGGTATTTGATACCCATGATTTTTATCAGGAAATATATTTGCAGCAGGGAATATCCCATTTTTACAGCTTTCATATTGAAGAGCAGATCCCGCTGCGGATTGTTCCGGATGGCTGTATTGACCTGTTCTTTGAATATGAAAAAAATGAAATGCATGGATATGTCTGTGGCACGACCCTGAAATATTCCTGCGAGGAGAGCAGAGGAAGAAATCAGGTTTTTGGGATCCGCTTTATGCCAGGGGTTCAGCCGGAGCTGATCGGCAGCAGTATGCGGGAGTTTCTGGGACAGAAGATTCCCATTGAGGAGGTTGTAAAGGGAGATCAGGACTGGATAAGAAAACTTGAAGAGGAAGCAGATTTTTACCAGCGGATACGGGTATTTCTGGAAGCATATACAAAAGCTGAAAAGAGAAGAGAGAAGCCCTACGGAAAAAAAGAGCTGGTCTGGTCTGTGAAGCAGATGGTATATCATTCGGACGGCAAGATCAGAGTGGAAGAGATGCAGGAACGCAGCGGTTATTCCGCCAGATATATAAACAAAACATTTCTGGAGGAAATGGGATTTTCGCCAAAGACGTTCTGCAAGATCATTCAGTTTCAGAGGGCACTGGAATTTCTGAATTACGGTGCACCGGACAAAATGACAGATGCAGCCGTGGCACTTGGATATTATGATCAGGCCCAGTTCATCCATGATTTCTCAAGATATGCGGGAATCACACCGAAGAGATATCTGAAAATGGTGGAAGAGCTTCAATACAGAAGCAGGATCATACAGAGATAAAAGAATGTAAGAAACAAAAAAATACAGGTAACTGACAAAGACGTCTGACTGATAAAAGGGTCAGGCGTTTTTTATATGATTATGATGGTCAGGAGGTAAAAAACATGGGAATTTCACAGATTCAGGTAGTAACATCAATGAAGCGTTTAAATAATCTTAAGGCTGCACTGGGAAAGCTTGGAGTCTGGATCGTAAAGCTGTGATTATCTGTGATCTTAATCTTCTTGATCAGTTTTGTCTCTTCCTTGATATCTGCTTTATCTTTCCATCCGTCCGTAGTATCGTTATAGAAATCATCTTTCTTGGTATTTGTCAGGGACTCTTTCTTGCTCTCGGTTGCAGTCTCATCATTCTTGGAATCCAGTCTTACCACATACCATACGGAATCTGTCTTGATGATATCCTCATTGACAGCACCCTCATCCAGTTTTCTTAAAGCAGTACGAACCTCATCCGGATAAGT
Organism: Prevotella sp.; assembly: GCA_963616205.1. GTDB lineage: Bacteria > Bacillota > Clostridia > Lachnospirales > Lachnospiraceae > Blautia_A. Next base: position 796 of record CAVEKJ010000020.1, on the reverse strand, counting down.
TGTTCCATTGGCCGCACTGTCATCGCCTTCCTCATAGGCAGGGCAGGAACCAGTTGTTGCTGTCATATCTGTGGAAATCTCATCTCCAAGAGTATTGAAATCTGCGGTAGGATCTTCTTTAACTTTATCAAAGAATTTCTGAAGATTCTCTTTATTTGTCTTGATATCATCATCGGAAAGATCATCTCCGCTGACTTTCACGCTTGCATAGCTGAAAGACATCTGCTGATATTCCTTCTCATCCAGTTTCACATCAGCCTTGGCTTCAATGGCATCTTTCATCTTCACATCATAAGTCTCAAGCTCCAGGAAAGTCTTCACCATATCTTCATCGACTGCAAGCTCTGCAATGGTCTCATCAGAGTTAGCTGCAATAAAGTTCTTGGCAGCCTCCTCAAGGGCCTTCTGCTCATCTTCAGTGATCTCTACATCGTACTCAGAAGCATGCTCTTTCTCCAGATACATCTTCTCAACAGTCTCAACCGATGTTGTTACTGCATTCTCACCGTAAGTCTCATCGGAATCATCACCCATCTTGGTGCTCCAGATAGACATATCACTTCCGCCGCCAAGATACATCTTGTACATGGCCTCAGCCTGTGCCTGCTGCATACGTGCCGCAAGACTTACAACACCAAGCGGAACTTCCTCTTTATTGATCGTCAGTGCTGTCTTTGTACCATCGAGTTTTTTATTTCCGCAGCCTGCCATCATTCCTGCTGCTGTAACACAGACAAGAGCGGTAACTGCCGCTTTTTTTACTGAATTTTTCATTTCATCCTCCATCTATCCGTCC
>CAVEKJ010000019.1:6413-18002 GCA_963616205.1 Prevotella sp. | reverse complement strand
AGGACAGGCGAAGGCCCGTCAAAGGTGAAGCTTCGTCCTGTGGAGCTGAAAGGTCAGATTTTTTACCAGGCGTCCATGACAGAGGGGACGAAGGTTTATCATAAGAATTTTACCAGGGAAGAAATGATTGCTTATCTGGAACATGCCATGGAGGAATTTCGTCAGCTTCAGGCAACCGGGCGCAGTCAGGATGGAAGTATTCTTATCAGCAAGAAAGGGAAAGCAACCATCAAGACCAAACATCATGGACCAGTGCAGAATGAGAAGGTAAAGATTGCCCCGCACAACCGGGTGAAGCAGTATATCCTGAAAGAAGGAACGGCAGCTCCATTTCTGGTGGATCTGGGAGTCATGACAAAGGATGGAAAGATCGTGGCATCCAGATATGACAAGTTCAGACAGATCAACCGTTTTCTGGAGTTTATCAGAGACATCCTTCCGAAACTTCCGAAGGACAGAGAGATCACGATCCTGGATTTCGGTTGTGGAAAATCTTATCTTACCTTTGCGATGTATTATTATCTCAGGGAACTGGAAGGATTTGATGTGAACATCATAGGTCTGGATCTTAAAGAAGATGTGATCCGGCACTGCAGTGAACTTGCCAGATCCTATGGCTATGATAAGTTGCATTTTTACCAGGGAGACATTGCCGGTTATGAAGGGGTTTCTGCTGTAGATATGGTAGTGACACTTCATGCCTGTGACACAGCTACAGATTTTGCTCTGGCGAAGGCGGTGGAATGGGGGGCGCAGGTGATCCTGTCCGTTCCGTGCTGTCAGCATGAACTGAACCGCCAGATCAGGAATGAAACGTTGCAGCCGATTCTGCGTTATGGAATCCTGAAGGAACGTATGGCGGCACTGATCACAGATGGTCTGCGTGCCGAGCTTCTGGAAAGCAAAGGATACGAAACGCAGCTTCTTGAGTTTATCGATATGGAACATACACCGAAGAATATTCTGATCCGTGCAGTAAAGGCCGGAAAGAAAAAGAGCAGAGAAAGTTTTGCGGGTTCCATGGAGGCGCTTCATGTAGCTCCTACCCTGGACAGGCTGCTCTATCCGGACAGGTCAGCCTCACAGAAGGGAGAGTGACATGAAGAAGATCCTACGTAAAGGAGCGATACTGCTGGTGATCTTTGTGGCAGTTGTGATAGGTACGTCATTTCTGATGAACAGTCAGTCAACCGATAACCGTTCCGACATGAATGATGCCACACTTCCAGAAGTTATGGTGAAGATCGGAAGCACACAGGCAAACAAGATGTATGGCTATAAGCAGCCGATGCAGACGGATTTCATGCGAGGCAGTATCACACCTCTGGATACGACCAAAAAGGTGGTTTTTGAGATCAATCCATATTTGGATACCGTAACAGGTCTTGCATACGAAGTGCGGACTTCAGATGGAAGCAAGGTTATGGAGAACCGTAAGATCAAGAATCTTACAAAAGAAGACAATGGCTGTTTAAGTACAGAGATTGAGATCGGCAGTGATCTTCGTATGAACCAGGAGTATTCCATGCAGATCACACTGGATACCAGCGAAGGTGAAGTTTATTACTATACAAGAGTGGTTTCCAGAACTCAGCTGAATACAGAATCCTATCTTCAGTTTGTGAAAGATTTTTCTTCAAAGTGTCTGGATAAAGAACAGGCAGATACACTGACCGGCTATCTGGAAACTGAGGATACTTCCAGTGGAACAAATTACAATAACATTACCATCAATTCCGGACTTTCCAATATCAGCTGGGGTTCCCTTTCTCCGAAACTTTATATGGAAGGGGTTCCGCTGATCGATGATATCAATGAGACGACTGCAAGTATCACATTGAATTATCAGATTTCTGCCCAGGATGATGAGGATAAAACCGAAATTTATGATGTTACGGAATTTTATCGTATGCGTTATACGGAAACAAGGATCATGCTCCTGGATTTCAAACGTTCCGCAACAAAGGTATTTGATCCGTCTCAGACAGTAGTTTCTGATGCGGGCCTGCTTCTGGGGGTTCGTGACAAGAATGTTACCTATGCTTCGGACAGCGATGGAAAGATCGTTGTTTTTGAGCAGGATGGGGACCTCTGGTCTTATGCACCGTCCAGCGGCAAGATCACAAGGATCTTCAGCTTCCGCAGAGAGACAGATAATGATTCCAGATATGTACGCAACGAACATGATATCAAGATCATCCGTGTGGCGGATAATGGAGATGTGGACTTTGTACTTTATGGTTATATGAACCGTGGTGTTCATGAGGGATACAGCGGAGTCTGTGTTTATCATTACAACAGTGACCGCAATGTTGTGGAAGAAAAAGTGTTCATACCAAGTACAGAATCCTATGAGTTTCTGAAAGAGGATCTCGGAACACTTACTTATGTAAATAAAAATAACCAGCTTTTCCTGCTTTTTGCACAGAAGCTGTATCAGGTAGACATTGAGACAGGAACCTCTCAGGTTCTGGAAGAAGGAATCAAACAGAATCATTTTGTCGTATCAGATACCAAGGCACATGCGGCATGGCTGATCACTTCCGGTGATGATAAAGGAAAGATCCGAGAGATCGAGTTTGATTCTCTGAAGACAAGAGATCTTTCACCGGAAAGCGGACAGAATCTGAGGGTTCTGGGATTCATGAATGAAGATCTTGTGTATGGGATTGTTTCTGATGAGGATATTCTTACAGATACCAACGGACATGAGGTAGAAGGAATTGGCACATTCCGTATTGAGAGCTTTAAAGGCAAAGTAAAAAAAGAGTATCATCAGGATGGACTTTATATCACCAATGTAACAGTCGGAAGTACCATGATGGAGTTCGAACTTTCTGCCAAGTCAGGAAATACTTATACAGTCCAGAAAAAGGACAACATCATGAACAACAAAAAAGCATCTGGAAGCCAGATGGATGTGGCACTGATCACAACGAACAGGGCAGGAACCATGATCCGTCTGACGATGAACCAGAAACCGGAGACAGACAGCCCTCTGCTTGTTTATTCCAAGATCGAGAGCACAGAAGACTCACCGGTAACACTGGACACGACTGTCCCACAGGGAGAATTTTATTATGTTTATGCATATGGAGCTCTTGACCGTATCTATACAGATCCGGCAGCAGCTGTGAAACGTGCAGATGCACAGACCGGAGTGGTACTTAACCGTGCGCAGCAGTACGTCTGGGAACGTGGAAACAAAAAAACGAAGATCCAGATGAATATTGAAGATGTACCGGAAAGTATACGGACAGCCAACTGGAAGAAAAAAGAGCTCCAGGAGAGCCTTGGTGATGCGGGAACTGTGATCGACCTGACAGGCTGTACTCTTGACAGCGTTCTTTATGAAGTCAGCGCTCAGCGCCCGGTAATCGCCAAGACAGGAGAAAATTCCAGTGTAGTGATCGTAGGCTACGATGAATACAATACCTATCTTTATGATCCGACAACAGGAGAAACCAGTCCGTATGGAATGAATGACAGCACAGCGCTGTTTGAGAGCGCTGGAAATGTATTTCTTACCTATATAGAAAACATCACAGAGTAATGTATGTGAAATGACCGGATAAAGGTCATGGGGTTACTGCAGGATGGCAAGACGGGAGATCCCGTTTGGCATAAATCGGACAGGGGCCAAATGTAGGCTCGCTGTCCGGGAAAAGCGTGACAGGAAAGGGGAAAAAGCAATGTTAAGTGAAAGTATCAAAAAACTGGTGCAGTATGGTGTGGAGAGTGGAATCACTCCGGAATGCGAAAGAATCTATGCAACGAATCTTCTTCTGGATGCCTTTGGAGAAAGCGAATATACAGAACCGGAGACAGAGTATGCTAAAATTGACCTTGAGGAGACTCTGAATGAGCTTCTGGATGAGGCCGTAAAGAGAGGCATCATCGAGGACAGTGTTGTATACAGAGATCTCTTTGATACAAAACTTATGAATTGTCTGATGCCGCGTCCGGCTCAGGTGCAGAAAGAATTCTGGGATGCTTATAAAGAAGATCCGGAAAAAGCTACCGATTATTTTTATAAGCTGAGTCAGGACAGCAACTATATCAGACGCTACCGCGTAAAAAAAGATCAGAAGTGGACGGTAAACAGTGAATATGGTAAGATTGATATCACCATTAACCTGTCCAAGCCGGAAAAAGATCCAAAAGCGATCGCAGCTGCCAAACTGGTAAAATCCAGCAGCTATCCGAAGTGTTTGCTTTGCCCGGAAAATGAAGGCTATGCAGGAAGAGTCAATCATCCGGCAAGGGAGAACCACAGGATCATCCCGATCACCATCAATGACAGTCCATGGGGCTTCCAGTATTCTCCATATGTTTACTATAATGAACATTGTATCGTATTTAACAGTCAGCACAGCCCGATGAAGATCGAGAGAAACACATTTATCAAGCTGTTTGATTTTGTTAAGCTGTTTCCTCATTACTTCCTTGGCTCCAATGCAGATCTTCCGATCGTAGGCGGTTCTATCTTAAGCCATGATCATTTCCAGGGCGGACATTATACATTTGCCATGGCAAAGGCAGAGATCGAAAAACATGTGACGATCCCGGGATATGAGGATGTGGAAGCCGGAATCGTAAAATGGCCTCTTTCCGTACTGCGTATCCGCAGCAAAGATGAGAAGAGACTGATCGACCTGGCGACACATGTACTGGCCAACTGGAGAGGATATACCGATGAGGCAGCATTTATCTTTGCCGAGACAGACGGAGAACCTCACAATACGATCACACCGATCGCACGTAAAGTGGGCGATACCTTTGAACTGGATCTGACATTACGTAACAATATCACAACAGAAGAACATCCTCTGGGTGTTTACCATCCGCATGCATGCTATCATCACATCAAGAAAGAGAATATCGGCCTTATCGAAGTTATGGGACTTGCTGTTCTTCCGGCCCGTCTGAAAGAAGAGCTGGAACTTCTGGAAGAGTATATCTTAAGTGGCAAGGATATCGCTTCCAATGAGAAGATCGAGAAACATGCTGCATGGGTTGCAGAATTTCTGCCAAAATATGAGAAACTTGATAAAGACAATATCCAGGAAGTCCTTCGTAAAGAAGTGGGCAATGTATTTGTTCATGTTCTGGAGGATGCCGGTGTTTATAAATGCACACCAGAGGGCAGGGATGCATTTATGAGATTTATCAATACTCTGTAAAAAAGTACGGAGGCACCCCGGTGATGGATATGTATTTCAGGAGGAGCTTGTTTATATGAAAAACAGAGAAAAAACCGGAAATGCCTTTCGGATAAAATGGCTTTTGCTGGCACTTGTGGCAGCGGCGCTGATCTTCGTGCCGGCTGCATCACAGAAGGTATCGGCGGCGAAGCTTGTTTATACCGTTAAGTTCAACAACAATTCAGGTACCAGCAAAAGCAAGGCGTACACCGCACTGACCCGTAATGTGACTTTAAATACCACGATCAAGCTTCCGGCAGTACCGAAAGCTGTGGGATATCAGAGTCTCGGATGGACCACACAGAAGGGAAGCAGCAAGGTCGTATATAAAGCAGGTGCCAGTGTAAAAGTCAAAAAAGACATGACTCTGTATGCGGTCCGCAGAAAGAGTAAATATTATACCGTAAACTTTTATCTTGGAAATGGAAGTACCAATTCTACATATAAGAAACTTCAGAAGAAAGTAGAGGAAGGTACCTATTACACATTACCTACCGTTCCGTCCAGATCCGGCTATGTAAATCTTGGCTGGTCAACAACGAAGAACGGCAAGGCATCTACCGCCAAGAAAGCGGGAACAAAGATCAAAATTTCTGGTAATATCAATTACTATTCCGTGCAGATGCAGTCGGTGCAGGTAAAACTCTGCAAGGCAAACGGAACCGTATGGAAGACAGTAACTCTTGGAAAAGGTGGATATCTCAAACTTCCGTCTGCATCCAATGCGACAGGTTATACCTTCATGGGCTGGTCCAAAACCAAACGGACCGGTTCCTCTACAGATCCGGATTACGAAGCAGGAGAGCTTCTTCAGATCAACAAAAATACCAGTTTGTATGCAACGGTATTTAACCGCAGCCTGGAGAAGGACATTACTTCAGATGAGATGGCGCATCCGGCTATCGGTATGATGTACAGCAAGGTCATTTTTGTGGGTGATTCCCGTACAGTTGGAATCCAGAAGACACTGAGTAAACAGATGAGCAGTTCTGTAACGAATGGTGTTTCTTTTGTTGCAAGTGCCGGACAGGGCTTAAGCTGGTTCCGGGATACGGGTTATGCACAGCTTATAAAAGAGGTGAACAACACCGAAGGTTCCAAACCAATCGCTGTTATTTTCAACCTTGGCGTCAATGACCTGGGAAATGCCAGCAGTTATGTCAGCTATATGACCAATATTGCATCAACACTGAAAAGCAAGAACTGTAAACTCTTTTATATGTCTGTAAATCCGATCAACAGTACCATGATCACAAAAGCAGGAAGAGGCGCCCGTACAGAGGCACAGGTAAGAGAATTTAACAGCAAGATCCGTTCCGGTCTTTCTCTGAATTACAAGTACATTGATATGTACAGTGTGCTCATGAAAAAAGGATACGGAACCAATGCTTCCTACAATGGTACAGATGCCGACAGTGATGACGGACTTCACTATACCACAAAGACATTTAAGAGAATCTATTATTACTGCATTACTTACCTGAATACAGGGACTATCAACGCATCTTATTAATGGTATAACATTATTAACAGTATAACAGACACAAAAGATCCCGCCCGCCGGAGCCATTCCGCCAGGCGGGATTTTTCCACCCGGTGGGCTGATCATTTTTCCGGCCGGCAGGTCAATTACTCCTTGCACGAACCATGAGAATAGTCTATACTTAATTCGATACGGACATTTAAAGGTCCGCAGGGACATGTAATCCTGAATATGAGGAATGAGGTATAGATTATGAAACTGACAATAGTAAAAGAAATTTACAGAAACCGTGAAGAGTATCTCGACAAAGAGATCACCGTAGGCGGTTGGGTACGAAGCGTTCGTGATTCCAAAGCTTTTGGATTCATTGTACTTCATGATGGAAGCTTTTTTGAAACTCTTCAGATCGTATACCATGATAACATGGAGAATTTCGCAGAGGTTTCCAAACTGAACGTCGGAGCAGCCATTATTGTCAAAGGTACACTGGTAGCTACCCCGCAGGCGAAACAGCCATTCGAGATCCAGGCAACAGAGGTATCCGTAGAGGGAACTTCCGCACCGGATTATCCGCTGCAGAAGAAGCGCCACAGCCTTGAATATTTAAGAACGATGACACATTTAAGACCGAGAACAAACACTTTCCAGGCTGTATTCCGTGTACGTTCTCTCTGTGCATATGCGATCCACAAGTTCTTCCAGGAGAGAGGTTTTGTCTATGTGCATACACCACTGATCACGGGAAGTGACTGTGAGGGTGCCGGAGAGATGTTCCAGGTAACAACACTGGATCCTGCCAACATGCCGATGACAGAGGATGGAAAAGTTGACTATTCCCAGGATTTCTTCGGAAAAGCAACCAACCTTACTGTAAGCGGACAGCTGAACGGAGAGACTTATGCACAGGCATTCCGTAACATCTACACATTCGGACCGACTTTCCGTGCAGAGAATTCCAATACAACCCGTCATGCAGCTGAGTTCTGGATGATCGAGCCGGAGTGTGCATTTGCGGATCTTCAGGATGATATGGAGCTTGCAGAGGCTATGCTGAAATATGTGATCCGTTATGTCCTTGAGAATGCACCGGAGGAAATGAACTTCTTCAATTCCTTTATCGATAAGGGACTTCTCGACAGACTGAACCATGTGCTCAATTCTGAATTTGCACATGTAACTTACACAGAGGCTGTTGAGATCCTTGAGAAGATCAATGACAAATTTGATTACAAAGTATTCTGGGGATGCGATCTTCAGACAGAGCATGAGCGCTATCTGACAGAGCAGATCTACAAGAGACCGGTATTTGTTACCGATTATCCGAAGGAGATCAAGGCATTCTACATGAAACTCAACGAGGATGGCAGGACAGTTGCAGCTATGGACTGTCTGGTACCGGGAATCGGAGAGATCATCGGAGGAAGCCAGAGAGAGGATGACTACGGTAAACTGAAAGCCCGTATGGACGAGCTTGGACTGAAACCGGAGGATTATGATTTTTATCTGGATCTTCGTAAATACGGTTCTACCCGCCATTCCGGATTTGGTCTCGGATTTGAGAGATGTGTCATGTACCTCACCGGTATGGGCAACATCCGTGACGTGATCCCGTTCCCAAGAACTGTAAAGAACTGCGATCTTTGATCAGAACACTTTGCACAGCAGGACATCCAGTGCTCCTGAGATCAGAGAACAGCAGAGAGAAATTGGCAACAAACATTGATACGTGTCACTGACACACAAGGGAGAACATTATGAGATTTATTCATCTTGCAGACGTGCATCTGGGCGCTGTTCCTGACCGGGGCTGCCCATGGAGCAAAGAGCGGGAGGAAGAAATCTGGAGCACTTTCCGCCGGGTTATTGCGGGTATCCGCGAAGATCCGGTGGATTTGCTATTTATATCCGGAGATCTGTTCCACCGCCAGCCTCTTATGAGAGAGCTTAAAGAAGTGAATTATCTGTTTTCCACCATCCCGGATACCAGAGTGTATCTGATGGCCGGAAACCATGATTTTATAAGCAGAGATTCTTTTTATAATACGTTTGAATGGAATTCCAATGTTATATTTTTCAGGAGCAGAGAACTGACCTGTGTCAAAGATCCAAAACTGGATGTCTATGTATATGGACTGAGTTACTATGACCGGGAAGTAAAAGACGGACTTTATGATCAGGCAGCTCCGATCCAGGAAGAGGGAATCCACATTCTGCTGGCTCATGGCGGTGATGAGAAACATATTCCCCTCAGTGCAGCTGCTCTGGCGGCGTCAGGCTTCGATTATGTGGCACTGGGGCATATCCATAAGCCACAGATTCTGATCCGCGATCAGGCGGCCTTTTCCGGGGCTCTGGAGCCTATTGACAGGAACGATACAGGAGAACATGGGTATATGGAAGGACGGCTGATCAACGGAAGGATCCGCACAGAATTTGTACCGTTTGCCTGCCGTTCTTATCAGCAGCTGGTGATGACGCTTCACGAAGAGACCACACAGATATCCCTGGAAGAGGCAGTGAAATCCCAGATATTCCGCAGAGGAGGAAGGAACATCTACCGGATCGTTCTTCAGGGAATGCGTTCACCGGATCTGCTTCTGATCCCGGAAAAACTGAAAAGTCTCGGGAATATCACGGATGTTGTGGACGAATCCTGGCCGGCGTATGACCTGAATGAGCTTTACAAGCGCTACAACGGCACATTGATCGGTGATTATATTGGCTATTTTCTGGCCAAAGGCAGCCTGGATACCGTAGAAAAAAAAGCACTGTATTATGGCCTTCAGGCTTTGATTGAGACAGGTAGCAGACGTTAAATGGGGCAGCACAGGAGGATAGCATAATGGTTATCAGACGTTTGAAAATAAAAAATTTCGGTAAGATCCGGGATAAAGATATGGAGCTTTCCCCTGGGATCAATGTACTCTACGGAGAAAATGAGAGCGGAAAAACTACCACTCATACATTTATACGTTCCATGTTTTATGGCGTTCGCAGACTTCGGGGAAAGGCTGCTCTGAACGATACATATACAAAATATGAGCCATGGGAAAATCCTGCGGAATACGGCGGGATCCTGTGGTTCACAAGTAAGGGAAAGAACTATCGTCTTACCAGAAATTTTTATAAAGAAAAGAAGCTGGGAGAACTTCTCTGTGAAGATGACGGAAGTCTTGTAGATGCGGAACAGGGAGCTCTTGGATCAATCCTTGGAAACGTAAGCGAGGCAGTTTATGACAATACCGTATCTGTGGCACAGCTGAAAAGTGTTACCGGAAAAGACCTTGTCCGTGAACTGCAGAATTATATGGCCAGTTATCAGGGAACCGGCGACAGTTCCATTGATATGGGTCGTGCCATGCAGATGCTGAAAATGTCCAGAAAAGGATACCTGACAGAATCTGCCCGCCGCAAAAAAGATCTGGAAAAGGAAAAAGAGAAGATTTCCGCAAATATGGAGTATATCCGCAGAGAGATCCGTGAACTGGATGAGAAGCGGGACCGGATCGCACAGCAGCAGGATGGAATGAACATGGGGACCAGAGACCGGAGCACGGAGGAGCTTCTGGATCTTCGGATCGACCGTGTAAAAAGAAGGCGGGAGCTGACGGATGCAGTTCTGGCGATTGCTTTACTTGGAGGAATTGCCGGAACCGGATGCCTGGCGGCTTTTTCCGGGCAGGTCATTTTCAGTATCCTGGCTGGTGTGGCAACAGCGGCAGTTTCTGTGACTGCTCTGTTTTTCCGCATTAAGCTCAGCCGGGAGCTGAATAAGAGAGAACGTCAGAGAGAACGCTGGCTTTCCAGGCATGAAGAGCTGACATGGAACCGGAACAGTCTGGACAGTGACTATGAAGAGAAACATACCGCACTGTCCAATCTGCAGGCGGAGCTGAAGGAATGTGAAGAAAATACAGAAGTGATCACTCCGGAAGAAACTGAGATCCAGGCGCTGAACATGGCTATGGAGACTATCGAGGCACTTTCCGGAAATATCACAGATCAGATCGGTGTCCGCCTGAAAAAACGTACGTCAGAGATCCTGAGTGAGATCACAGGAGGCAGATACCGGGAAGTCCTGATGGATGAGGAACTGCACATGTCTGTGAATACAGGAGAGCGTGTCGTATCCATTGAGAGACTGAGCCGTGGAACTCTGGAACAGATCTATTTTGCCCTGCGCATGGCGGCAGGAGAACTTTTCTGCAAAGGGGAATCATTCCCTGTGATCCTGGATGATGTATTTGGCATGTATGATGAAGAGCGTCTTGCGGCGGTCCTCAGATGGCTTCATAAAGAAAACAGACAGGTGATCATAAGCACCTGCCATAAAAGAGAAATGGAGATCCTGGATAAAGAGGGAATCCCTTATCAGAAACTTCCCATGTAAAAATCTTATAGAATTTCACTGGGTTTAAGACAGGCATAAATAAATATTGTTGCGAATTACAAAGCGGCTGCGCTTTCTGAGATCGTATCCCGATCATGCAGAAAGCGCAGCCGCTTATCTGTTAAGATTTGTTTTATTTCTTGTACTGGCTCATGTAATTTCCTACGCAGCGTTTGATCCTGTCTACAGGATTCAGAAGGTGGCTGACAGAAGTATCATGATTCAGAGTATCGATGATCAGTGCGATATATTTGCTCATGTCACAGCTGATGTAGTATGGCTTCTCAAGAAGATCCGGTGACTGGTAAACCAGGTTGGTGGTAAGGAGCTTGTCGAAGTAGCCTTTCTTATAAGCGTCGTCGAATTTATCAAGTCCGTCTGTGAAGAATCCGAATGTGGAGCAGATGTAAACTTTACCTGCGCCTCTCTCCTTCAGGAGGGATGCAATCTTCAGAATCGTATCACCGGAGGAGATCATATCATCGATCAGGATCATATCCTTGCCCTGGATC
>CAVEKJ010000019.1:5542-6403 GCA_963616205.1 Prevotella sp. | reverse complement strand
CGTTTACATATCTTGAATAATCCAGACGTTTGTAGTACATACCCATATCAACGCCGAGCACGTTGGCAAGATAGATCGCACGGCTCATGCTGCCCTCGTCCGGGCTGATGGTCATGAAGTGCTCTTTATCGATATGCAGGCCCTCTTCATTCTTGAGAAGAGCTTTGATAAACTGATAGGATGGCTGTACAGTCTCAAATCCGTGAAGCGGAGTTGCGTTCTGTACACGGGAATCGTGTGCATCGAAAGTGATGATGTTCTCAACACCCATGTCGATCAGCTCGTGAAGTGCATTGGCACAGTCAAGAGATTCTCTTCCGACACGTTTGTCCTGACGGCTTTCATAGAGATAAGGCATGATCACATTAACTCTGCGGGCCTTTCCGCCGATAGCGGCGATAACACGTTTCATATCCTGGAAATGATCATCCGGGGACATAAGATTCGTGTAAGGTCCGATCGGGTAGGATAAGCTGTAGTTTGTTACATCTACCATTACGTAGATATCATCACCACGGACAGATTCATTGATGGTACATTTGGCTTCACCGGAACCGAAACGTGGATTCTTAGCCTCGATGATGTAAGAATCGCGCTTGTATCCCTCGAATGCGAAGGAGTCCATTCCAGGATACTGTCTTTCGGCACGCCATTTAACCAGCCAGTCGTTCACCTTCGCACCTAATGAGCTGCAGCTCTGAAGGGGAATCAGTCCAAGTCTTCCTACCGGGAGTGTGGAAAAATCTTTTGTAGTTACCTGTGCCATTTTAATTTCCTCCTAAAAATATTTTCTGTATACGGATGTCTTTCCCAATCAGCGATATCATCTGATAGTTGCTGGCAATGCGGGAAAAGGTTCTC
>CAVEKJ010000019.1:0-5532 GCA_963616205.1 Prevotella sp. | reverse complement strand
GATTTCCTGCGCATGATCCGTTCGTTGAGACAGAGAAAAAGCTGTGAGGATACGAAGCTGTTGGTAAGTTCCGTTCCCAGGTCGTCAATGATCAGAAGATCGCAGTCATAGATCAGTTCCTCATCCGTGCCGGTATCTTTTCGGGAAAAAGAATTCGCAGCCATCATATCAAAGAGATCATAGGCTGAAAAATACAGGACACAGTGGGTGGATCTGAGAAGCTCCCGTGCGATGCAGTGTGAAAGAAAAGTTTTTCCAACACCGGTATCGCCATACAAAAACAGGTTTTCAAATTTATGGTCGAAGTCCTGCACAAAGCGCTGTGCAGTGTCGTAGGCCCGTCTGGCTGTTTCCAGGGCAGACAGCCCCGTGGCTTCGTTTTTTATTGTAGCAGAATAATAGTCAAATGAAAAGCTGTCAAAATTCTCTTTTTCGAGAATTTCATTCAGATTTGACTGTGCATAGAGCAGTTCGATCTCAGCTTTTTTAAAACAGGTGCATTTTTTGCTGCCAATATAGCCGGTGTCCTGACATTCTGGGCAGGTATACGGCATTTCCAGATAATCTCCGGGGAAGCCGTTGGCAACGAGAAGGGTGATCCGCTCGTCAGAAAGTTCCTGAATGGCTGCCTTGAGATCTGCGGTTCCCTTTTCTTCACCGCTTAAAAGACGCCGGACTTTATCAGCACTTAAAGTGGCTACCTCGTCATCGATCTCCTTCAGACGGGGGATCTTTTTGTAGGCTTCGGTAGTGTGTTCCTCCAGAATGCGGTGGTTCTGCGCCTGACGGCGGCTGTATTCTCTCATTATAGTATCATACTGAAAATTCTGTAAAGGCATAAAGCACTCCTTCCAGTTTCGGTTACTGGTTATTTAAAAGACGTTTCTCATATTCCGCAAAATCGTAATCACGCTGGTGGAAATTGTTAAAGCGGTTATTGCTCTGGGGCTGAACTGCGGCAGGCTGCTTCTTCCGGGAAACAGCTTTCTCAAGCTGATGCTTTTTGTGCTCGGCATCCAGGAGCCGGATATCTTCCAGCGTATGTACGTTTTTCTTTTTCCAGCCGGCGAGGATCTTATCCGCATACTGGAAACTTGGCTGTCCGGTGGAGAGGACAGTACGGCTGCAGGCTTCCTGGATCAGTTCCAGGTCAAAACCATAGGTTTTTCGCCAGGTATCAATGTAAGAGATCTCATTTTCCACGGGATTGCGCCCGCTGATCCCCATTGCCTTCAGGATCGTGTAATAGTCTTTGGAAAAGCGGGAGCTGGCATCACGGGCCATTTCAACCGTGGTGATGCCATCTTTTGCCCAGGCAAGAGCAACGGTCTCGATATAGCGCATGCTCTTGCGACCCCTGGAAACGCAGTATTCCACCAGATATTCGATAAGATCTGCGGACATGTGCAGTTCATCGTAGAAGAAAAGGATCTTCTGCATCTCCGTAGGCGTTAATGTCTTGGCCAGGTACTGTTCGGCAATGTAGAGAAGCTGACTGACTTCTTCATTCTGTTTCAGCTCTTTGATCCGGTCCGGAGTGAGGCTGCGGATGTAGTCTGCGGAGTTGGGAGCTCCAAAAGGAGTACTGTCAGAAGAAGTAACAGTGGAACGGCTGGCTGCATACGGACCAGCCTCCGGATCTGAAGAACTTCCGACATTGGAAAAAACAGCCTCCCGGGAAGCGCTGCTCTCCATGCGTCCGGTATCTGCAAAAGGCTCCAGCAGAGTGATCCCGGAAAGCTTCTGGTCTGCGGTATAAGTCAATGAGATCAGGTTTTCGCCTTCCCAGTATTTCAATGCGCGGGAAATATCCCTTTCTGTGCAGAAAAGGCGATCAGCCATATGCTCCAGGCTGAAGGAAGAAGGAGCGGCGGATACCAGCCGGAGAAGGTAGATATATACCTTTACGAACTCTCCGTTGGCACGAGGCATGAAATTGTCAATAAAACGATTGGAAAGAATCGTTACCTCCATTTCAGAGGAATTCTGAAGTGAGATCAGACCCATGATCAGCAGCTCCCTTTCTTTGTTTTTTTAGCGGTTGATGGGTATCGATCAGTCCGCATTTGCTAAAAAGGATTATAGCACAACCACTTTTACTTGAGAATAGTTTATTTTCACAGAGGTTGTGCACCAATCCACATGTGGAAAATGTGGATAGTGTGGAAAACTTTGAGGATAATATTATCAGCAACTAATAAAAACCTCGATTTTATAAGAAAAATGCGGTATTTGTTGAATTTGGCCGTTGAATTATGTCAAGTAGATTATGCACAAAAAAATCCACATGCCAGGCACGTCTGGAATGTGCATAAGCATGTGGATAATGTGGATAATTACTTTCCGAGAAGGTGTTCTCCAATGTTTACAACGTCTCCGGCGCCCATAGTTATCAACAGATCACCATGTGCACAACTTTTTAAGAGGAAACTCTCGATCTCATCAAAAGTTGGGAAATATTCGCAGGGGGTTCCAAGTTCCTGGATCTGTTTCTGAAGATCCTGGGAAGAAATGCCAAGGTCATCGGTTTCACGTGCGGCATAAATATCAGCCAGTACTACGTGATCGGCAAGAGTCAGTGCTTTTGCAAATTCCGGAAGGAGAGCCTTGGTACGGGTGTAAGTATGTGGCTGGAAAACACACCATACTTTCTGGTGAGGATAGTTCTTTGCCGCATGAAGAGTGGCTTCGATCTCGGTTGGATGGTGAGCATAGTCATCAATAATTGTAACGCCGCCAACTTCGCCCTTATACTGGAAACGGCGGTCTGTACCTGTGAAGCTTCCAAGACCTTTGACGATCACCTCATCCGGAAGGTTGAGAAGACGTCCTACAGCGATGGATGCAAGTGCGTTGGATACGTTGTGGATACCCGGTACGCGGAGATAGTAGCTGCCGATCTTTTTGCCCTGGAAGAGAACGGAGAAAGATGGATGTCCGTATTTATCCCAGGTGATATCTGTGGCTGTGTAATCAGCATCGTTCTCAAGACCATAAGTGAGTACACTGCATGGGAGATCACGTGTGATAGTCTCATATTCCGGTGTATCTGCATTGATGATCAGAGTTCCGTCAGCTGGAAGAAGCTCTGCAAATTTCCGGAAGGAATGGCGGATATCGTCAATATCCTTGAAGAAATCCAGATGGTCCGCATCCATGTTCAGGATCACGCTGATCTTCGGGAAAAAGCTTAAGAAGCTGTTGGTATACTCACATGCTTCTGTGACAAAAGTCTCGGAATTTCCAACGCGGATGTTTCCGTGGATAGCCGGAAGGATTCCACCTACACTGATGGTAGGATCACAGTCACCTTCAAGAAGGATGTGGGAAACCATGGAAGTGGTGGTAGTTTTTCCGTGGGTACCGGAAATCGCGATCGGTGTATCATAGTTACGCATGATCTGTCCAAGAAGCTCCGCACGGGTAAGCATTGGAAGACCCTTTTCTTTTGCACAGGCGAATTCCGGGTTGTCCGGGTGGATCGCTGCTGTGTAAACGACCACGTCTACATCATCCTTGATATTGGAAGCACGCTGCCCGTAATAGATCACAGCTCCACGTTCCTCCAGTGTGCGGGTCAGAGGGCTGGATTTTGCATCGGAACCGGAAATCCGGAAATCTTCTTCCAGGAGGATCTCGGCGAGTCCGCTCATACTGATACCGCCAATACCGATGAAGTGGATATGGAGCGGTTTATGAAAGTCTATCTGATACATAATAATAATCTCCTTATATATATGTTATTTTCGGGGTTCTTTTGTCTGCTTTATTATAACGCCAACAGAAACAATTGAAAAGTGGTACTTTTGGCTAAAAAAGTGGATTCTTCCGGAATATAAAAGTAACCAGAAAATAACAGCGAAAAATGTTGAAAATTACCAGAAGAACGAAAAAAATGACAAGTCTTACCAATTTATAGTATACAATAGCGATAAAAAAAGCAAAACACAGCCAAAATAATTGTAAAAAATGTTCACTAATACGGTAAAGTATGCTATAATTGAATAATCATAACATACAAGAGGTGATCGCATGATTAAGAAAGAAATGATTGCCATGCTCTTGGCCGGTGGGCAAGGCAGCAGGTTAGGAGTTTTGACAGAAAAGGTTGCAAAGCCGGCAGTCGCTTTTGGTGGTAAATATCGTATCATCGATTTTCCACTGAGCAATTGTATTAACTCGGGAATTGACACGGTGGGTGTGCTGACACAGTACCAGCCTCTCCGCCTGAATACACATATCGGTATCGGTATTCCGTGGGATCTGGACCGCAATGAAGGCGGTGTCACAGTCCTTCCTCCATATGAGAAGAGCACGAGCAGCGAATGGTATACAGGAACTGCCAATGCGATCTATCAGAACCTTGCTTATATGGAGCAGTATAACCCGGACTATGTACTGATCCTTTCCGGTGACCATATTTATAAGATGGATTACGAAGTGATGCTGGATTTCCACAAGGCGAACAAGGCAGATATTACCATTGCATGTATGCCGGTTCCCATCGAGGAAGCCAGCCGTTTTGGTATTATGGTCACTGATGAGAGTAACCGTATTACTGAATTTGAGGAGAAACCGGAGCATCCAAGCAGTAATCTTGCGTCTATGGGTATCTACATTTTCTCATGGCCTGTTCTGAAGGAAGCACTGATCGCACTGAAGGATCAGAACGGATGCGATTTCGGTAAACATATCCTTCCGTACTGCAAGGAGAAAGGCCAGCGCCTTTTTGCTTACGAGTACAATGGTTACTGGAAGGATGTAGGAACACTTGGTTCTTACTGGGAAGCAAATATGGAGCTGATCGATATCATTCCGGAGTTCAATCTTTACGAGGAATTCTGGAGGATCTACACCAAGGGAGATGTGATCCCGCCACAGTATATTTCCGCAGATGCGGTTGTGGACAAGTGTCTCATCGGTGAAGGAACAGAAATTTACGGTGAAGTACATAATTCCGTGATCGGCCCGAATGTTGTGATCGGTAAGGGCAGTGTGATCCGTGATTCCATCATCATGAAGAACACCACAGTTGGTGAGAATGTTGTTATGGATAAAGCCATCGTTGCAGAGGAAGTTGTTGTTGGAAACAATGTTGTGATCGGATGCGGCGAGGAAGCGCCGAATGTTCTGAAACCGGCTGTATATTCCTTTGGTCTTGCGGCGATCGGTGAGAACAGTGTGATCCCGGACAATGTTAAGATTGGTAAGAATACCGCTATCTCAGGTGTTACAACCAAAGAAGACTACCCTGACGGAGAGCTGGCAGCTGGCCAGGTAATTGCAGCAAAGGACGGTGGGAAAGAATGAGAGCGATAGGTATTATTTTGGCAGGCGGTAACAATAACCGCATGAGAGAATTATCAAACAAAAGAGCGATCGCGGCAATGCCTATTGCAGGAAGTTACCGCGCGATTGATTTTGCCCTCAGTAACATGGCAAATTCACATATCCAGAAGGTTGCTGTGCTGACACAGTATAATGCCCGTTCCCTCAATGAGCATTTAAGTTCATCCAGATGGTGGGATTTCG
>CAVEKJ010000018.1:0-19356 GCA_963616205.1 Prevotella sp. | reverse complement strand
ATCGCAGGAGTGATCAACGTCCTTTTGAACCTGTTTTTCGTTATCGTCTGCCATATGGCTGCCGCAGGTGTGGCAACTGCCAGTGCGATCTCTCTGTATGTATCTGCTTCCCTGGTAATGATCCACCTTCTCCGGCGTAAAGACGAGTGTCAGGTATCTCTCCATAAACTCCGACTTCACCCGAAAGCCTGCAAAGCCGTACTGCTCCTTGGTATTCCTACAGGTCTGCAGAACGGAATCTTTGCCATCGCAAATCTGTTCGTACAGACCGGCGTCAATTCCTTTGACGCGGTGATGGTTTCCGGAAACGCCGCCGCCGCAAATGCCGATAGCCTGATCTACAATGTCATGTTTTCGTTCTATACGGCATGTGCAAGCTTCATCGGCCAGAACTGGGGTGCCGGAAATAAAAAAAGAATGCTGAAATCCTATGGCGTCAGCCTTACATATGCCTTCATCGCAGGCGCGATCCTGGGCGGGCTGCTCCTCGTATTCGGACCGCAGTTTCTGTCACTGTTTGCCACAGAACCGGCTGTTATCGATGCCGGTATGCAGAGGATCCGGATCATGGGATTCTGCTACGCCTTCAGCTGTTTTATGGATGGCAGTATCGCGGCTTCCCGTGGCATTGGAAAAAGCATTCCGTCTACCATCATTGTCATTCTGGGTTCCTGCGTCTTCCGTATTATCTGGATCTATACGGTATTCGCACACTTCCAGACTATTTCCGCTCTGTATCTTCTGTATATTTTCTCATGGGGAATTACAGGCTTTGCGGAAGTATTGTTCTTTGCCTTTAGCTTCCGGAAAATACGAGTGTAAAACAATTGTCAGTATATCAGGGAACTTCCTCGATTCGGTCAAACAATCAGATAAACACATAGCGTCAGGTGAATATTGATCTGTCTCATTCTCAGAAATTTGATTTTTGAAATGGGCAGCTTAATTTTCACCTGACGTTTTTTATATATTTTTGCCTTTTATGTACATTTGTCTTTACAAGGCGGACAAAATTGTATATAATTGTTATATTGTGCTTTTACGTGATGCAGTAGTATCGACTTAGAACAATCAAGCAGATCTACATCGGGAAACAGCTTGACTCCCGGCATTTTCAAAGCACTCTCACACAATAGGAAAGAGGAAAGTAGTTATGAAAAACCTGATTCAAAAATGGAACAGCATCAATCTGATCAAGCGTATCATCTGCGGTCTGATCGTTGGTATCATCCTGGCCCTTGCAATCCCGCAGGCGTCTGTGATCTCCATTCTTGGTGACCTGTTCGTCGGTGCTCTCCGTGGAATTGCTCCGCTTCTGGTGTTCTTCCTGGTAATGAACTCTCTGTGCCACATGGGAAAAGGCCAGAAAACAAACATGAAATTCGTCGTTGTACTTTATCTTCTTGGAAACGTACTCTCAGCACTGGCAGCTGTTATCTCCAGCCGTCTGTTCCCGATCATGCTGACTTTTTCCGAGAATACAAATACTTCCGACATTACCCCGCCAAGCGGTGTTGCAGAGGTCCTCAAAAACCTTCTCATGAACATTGTTTCCAACCCGGTTGACGCACTTGTAAATGCAAACTATATCGGTATCCTTGCATGGGCTATCATCTTCGGTATCGCACTGAAAGCCGCAAGCGAAACCACAAAAACTGTCATCGAAAATATTTCCGATGCAACTTCCACAGCAGTAAGATGGATCATTGACCTGGCACCATTTGGTATCATGGGCCTGATCTTTACAACCATCTCCGAGCAGGGACTTGGCGTACTCTTAAGCTATGGCCGCCTGATCTGTGTACTGGTTGGAACCATGCTGTTTGTAGCGCTTGTACTGAACCCGATCGTTACTTTCATCTGCACACGTCAGAATCCGTATCCGCTGGTTCTGCGCTGCCTGAAAGACAGTGGTCTTACAGCATTCTTTACAAGAAGCTCTGCCGCCAACATTCCGGTAAACATGGAGCTCTGCAAAGATCTTGACCTTGATGAGGATACCTACTCCATTTCCATCCCTCTTGGTGCTACCATCAACATGGGTGGAGCGGCGATCACCATTTCCGTCATGGCTCTGGCCGCAGCACATACACTTGGTATCAGCGTAGACTTCCCGACCGCTCTGATCCTCTGCATCCTGGCTGCTGCAAGTGCGGCTGGTGCTTCCGGAGTTGCCGGTGGTTCCCTTCTTCTGATCCCGATGGCCTGCAGCCTTTTCGGAATCCCGAACGATGTTGCCATGCAGGTAGTCGGTGTCGGTTTCATCGTAGGCGTCATCCAGGATTCCTGCGAGACAGCACTGAACTCTTCCACAGACGTACTTTATACCGCATGCGCCTGCAAGATCAGGAAGAACAAATAATCACACTTACATATGTTAACTTATAAAAAGAGCAGATCTTCCACATTTGCGAACATCTTCTTCACTGGTATCAGCCAGTAAAGAAGACTCCCACAATGGAAAATCTGCTCCTTTTTTATTATCTTGTACAACAGATACGCTACATCTGAAAAAACTTCCAGCTCTCACCCATCCGCACAACCAGATACACGATCTCAAAGATCACTGCCACAGACCCCAGCTTAAAAAGCAGCGAGTCCACAAACCCTCCTGCTTTAAAAAGATCCAGTGCGATTCCGCCTGGTAACGGATATAAAACCCGCACTCTCTTGCGATTAAAACAATCCAGTACCAGATGAGACGCAAATCCCACCACAAAATATGGCACCAGCTGTACAGACACCATAGAAAGGGCTCCGCTTAAAATAGCCATTGCCATGATTGAATGCATAAACGACCGGTGTGGCTGGTTTTTTCCAAAGGCGCAGACGGCTATGAAAACAGCCGCACCCATGACAACCTGCGCGATGGACTGTTCATTGCGGATCTTCTCCCAGATAGAAAAATGAAAAAAATAATTCAAAGCGATCTCTGCCGCCACAAGCAGTACCGCGATCAGCGTGATCCGGTCCGCATCTTTGTGGGATTTGGAAGTTCCCACGTCAATATCGCTGATCAGCGCTCCAAGCATTCCTGTTCCCGCGGCAAGTACCAGTCCGGAAACCGTAGATGGCTGTGTAACTGCCAGCACCGTTCCAAGGCCGACTGCCGCGTGTGTTTTTCCTGTCATAATTTCCCCTTGCTGTAAAAATTAAGGCGGCTGTCAGCCTCCCCTTTACTGACAGCTGCCTCCACGAAACAGCATTATATCACACAAAAAATCACGATTCTATCTAAAATCTTTCCACTCTCTCACACGTCCCGTTTAAACGGAATATACTTCACGAACGTTCCTTTTAATCGGACCAGTTCATCCTTCCATAACGAAGGGTCATTCCATGAATCTCCTTCTGGAGCTTTGCAGTCAGCTCTCTTTTACGGATTCTCCATTTCCAGTTCTTTCCAACTGTGGACGGCTGGTTCATTCTGCAGCTGTTATCCAGCCCCATATAATCCTGCATCGGGATCACGCAAAGCTTTGCGCTGCTTCGCATAACCATGCTGATAAAACATTTGTACAGATCTTTGTCCGGTGTCCAGTTGTCGCAGAGATAATCTCTGGCAAGCTTGCGCTCTTTTACTGTAATGCTCTTCCACCATCCGGCAACGGTCTCATTATCGTGGGTTCCTGTGTATGCCACACTGTTTACCGGATAATTGTGTGGAAGATAATCATTGGCACATCCGGAATCTCTGGAGTCAAAAGCGAACTCCAGGACTTTCATTCCCGGAAAACCGCTGTCATGGACAAGCTGACGTACGGAATCTGTCACATAGCCAAGGTCCTCCGCGATGACCTGTTTCCAGCCAAGGGCCTGCTCCACTTTGCAGAACAGATCGATCCCCGGACCTTTTTCCCAGTGGCCGCCAATGGCATTCTCCGCACCATACGGGATGGAAAAATACTCATCAAAACCACGGAAATGATCAATTCTTACCACATCATAAAGGCGGAACACATAGCTCAGTCTGGAAATCCACCACTGATATCCTGTATTTCTGTGATAATCCCAGCGGTACAGAGGATTTCCCCAGAGCTGTCCAGTTGCGGAAAAACCGTCCGGCGGGCATCCGGCTACTGCAGTCGGCACATTCTCCTCATCCAGCTGGAAAAGCTCCGGATGGGCCCAGGTATCCGCACTGTCCATAGCTACATAGATTGGAATGTCACCAATGATCTGGATGCCTTTTTCATTGGCATATTTTTTCAGTTTCATCCACTGTTCGTAGAATTTAAACTGCATATACTGCTGAAATTCAATATCAAAATACAGCTCTCTGCGGTAGTAATCCATGGCATTTCCCCAGCGGAGGCGGATGTCCTCCGCCCACCTGGTCCACTCCACACCACCAAACTGATCTTTTACAGCCATAAAAAGTGCATAGTCGGAAAGCCACCAGTTGTTTTCCGCTACGAATCTCTGATAATCCGGATTCTCGCTGATGTTACTGTTCTCGTAAGCTTTGCGGAGAAGTTTGTAGCGTCCTTTGTAGATTTTCTCATAGTCTACGCTGTCTGCTTTTTTTCCCCAGTTGACTTTCTCGCAGTCTTCTTTTGTAAGAACGCCTTCTTCTACAAGAGCCTTCAGGCTGATAAAATATGGATTTCCCGCAAAGGTGGAAAAAGACTGGTACGGGGAATCTCCGTAGCTTGTAGGTCCCAGTGGAAGGATCTGCCAGTAACTCTGGCCTGCCGCTTTCAGCCAGTCTACAAAATCATAGGCGCTTTTTGAAAAACATCCGATACCGTACTCTGACGGCAGGCTTGTGATCGGCATCAGAATGCCGGCTGCTCTCTCATTCATAACTTCTCTCCTTATAATTCAGCCCTGCACTTTTTTCAGAGCATCGCATCTGTTTATATGATATGGTTTATTTCGTTGTGATCATGACTCCGCAGTGGTCGGAAACCACCGGATATTTTTTTCCATTACAGATTACTTCGGAAGTGAAGACTTCCCGTTTTTCGCTGCTGAAAATGTAATCCAGGCGCATTCGGTCTGTTTTCTGCTCTGCTTTTCCGGTGTCACTGTCACGCCATCCGTCGATTTCTTTTTCTACGGTAAAGCCTTCATCTTTCGTCTCTGCTGCTTTAAAAGAATCCTGCCAATCACTTTCTGTAATAAGGTCGTAGCCCTGATTTCTTACGCTATCCGGGCTGTTAAAATCTCCCATGATCCAGATCGCAGAGTCTTTTTTCCGGTAACTCTGTAACAGGTTTTCCATACAGTTCCACTGGCCTTCAAAAGGTTCTTCCTCATCATTCCACCAGCCCATGTGAACGGTAAAGAACCAGTCTTCACAGCCGTCTGTCTGAACGCCCAGCATTTTTCTCGTTTTCCAGTTTTCATAATCGTCCGTTCTGCTGATCAGATGCTGGCGTACTCTTACGATAGGTTTCCTGGTCAGAAGTGCCATTCCCTCATCGTATTTTCCATAGCCGGTTTTTGCGGAGATCCAGGTCCAGTAATAATAGCAGTCCATTCCCCGGAGGACTTCTGCCAGGATCATGGCGTGATTGTCGCTTCGGATCGGGCGGTCAAATCCGCTGCACCGCACATACCCGGGGAGCATTACATCCGGAAGCGCACTTGCATTCTGGGACTGGTTGACCTCCTGCATAGCTACCACATCCGGCAGCTCTTTCTGGATCACCTGTGCAAATTTTCTTGTTTTGCTCTCATAGTCCGGCTCTACCAGACTGTGGGTGTTTAGTGTTATGAGTTTCATTTCTGTTTTTACGCCTCCAATTATCGCTGCATCAAGCGGATATTCGCAATTTGCAGACATCCGTCTGGCCCCCTCTTATAAATCTGTTTCCCAGAAATTCTTCTGCGTTTACACTTGTTTTATAAAATATCGTTAATATCGGACTTCAGCACATCTGCCTTCGGTCCGTAAACCGCCTGGATTCCGTTATCTTTCTTGATCAGTCCCAGTGCCCCCTCTGCTTTCCATGCAGGAAGCTCCGCAACCTTATCGAGATCTTTGACTGTGACACGAAGTCTTGTCATGCAGGCATCTACGAGAACGATATTTTCTCTTCCTCCTAAGAGTGCGATGATACGCTCTGCCTGTGAATTTCCACCGGAAGTTTTTCCATTTGTGGATGCTGTGGAAACGGAATTTTCATCCTCATCGTTGCTGTCTGTGTAATTTCCAAGACGTCCCGGTGTGGCAAATTTGAATTTTCCGATCATAAAGTACGCAACAAAATATCCGATCACAAAGAATACGACTACACAGATCACGAAATTGATCACATCTCCCGCAAGTCCGGCTTTCAGACTCATCGGAATTCGTGTGATAAATTCCAGGTTTCCGAAAGAATGAACACGCAGATGAATGATTCCTGCCATTGCAAATGCACAGCCCTGAAGAACAGCATATACAATATAAAGGGGCAGTGCACAGAACATAAACATGAATTCCAGCGGCTCAGTTACACCTGTAAGGAATACTGCAAGTACGGTTGAGAAAAACATGGAACGGTATTTGCTCTTTTTATCTGCGTCAACTCTGCGGTACATGGCAAGTGCGATACCGAGAAGAAGTCCTGTTGCACCGATCATCTGGCCGACTTTGAAACGGGCCGGTGTTACAGTTGTAAGCAGGTTTTTGTATGCTGCCATATTTCCGGCATCTTTGTAATTGATAAGGTCTGTTACCCATGCAAGCCACAGCGGGTCCTGTCCAAAGACTTCTTTTCCTGCGTTGATTCCAGTTGCGATGGTATAGGTTCCACCAAAAGAAGTATAGTTCATAGGAATCGTAAGCATATGATGCAGTCCGAACGGAAGCAACAGACGCTCCAGGGTTCCATATACAAACGGTGCCAGGATCGGTGAAGTATCAGAAGAATTGGCAATCCATACACCAAAAGCATTGATTCCGGACTGTACTACCGGCCATACAACTGCCAGGATCAGGGAAATGATCACAGACCAGAGGATACATACCATCGGTACAAAACGTTTTCCATTGAAGAAGGATAAAGCATCCGGAAGTTTACGGTAATTATAATATTTATTGTAGATCACACCACCGGCAAAACCGGAAATGATACCTACAAAAACACCCATATTCAGAGCCGGCATACCTAATACAGAAGTGAAGTAGCCGTTTACCAGGATTTCTTTTCCAAAAAGTGTATGTGTTACTGCGCTTGCATCGTTGAGCATATCGGAAGTAACACCAAAAATGGAACCTGTGATCTGGTTGATCAGGATAAAGGTGATCAATGCTGCAAAAGCACCGCCAGCTCTTTCCTTCGCCCAGGAGCCACCGATCGCGATCGCAAACAGGATGTGCAGATTATTGATGATGGCCCATCCGATGTTTTCCATGGTGCTTCCGATGGTAAGAACCAGGGACATATCCGCGCCTGCCATCTGTACCAGTTTACCAAGGCTGATCATCAGTCCGGCCGCCGGCATAACGGCGATAACTGTCATAAGCACTTTACCAAGTTTCTGGAGAAAATCAAAGTTGAAACTGAATTTCTTCTTTTCTTTTTTCTGTGGTTTGGATGCAGCTGTTGAATTATCTGAAGATTTCTGTGCTGTTGATGCTGCGTCTGATACTGTTGTGTTTTTTGTGGATGTATTTTCTTTTGCCGCTGTTTCTGCTGCATTTTTCACAGATGTCTGCCCTTCTGCGCTCTCTGCATTGTTTGCAGATGCTGTAGCTGATGACGCAGCTTTCACTTTTCCGGCATTTTCCTTTGCCGCGAGCATAAACACTGCTGTTTTTCCGGCTTCCACACCGCCTTCCGCACATTTCAGATCCTGATCATCAATGTCTGAGCAGATCAGTACCGGTGTGATCGGGTTGATATTTTTTTCTGCAAGATATGCAAGGTCTACCTCTGCCACCAGGTCACCTCTTTTTACCTTGTCGCCTGCTTTTACATGGACTTTGAAACACTCCCCTTTTAAGGATACGGTTTCCAGGCCTACATGAACCAGAAGTTCCAGACCATCCTCTGTTGAAAAACCATAGGCGTGTCCTGTCTCTGCAACAGATTCCACTTCGCCGTCTACCGGGCTTACGATCTTTCCATCTTCCGGAATGATCGCAACTCCATCTCCCAGTACTTTCCCGGAAAATACCGGGTCCGGAACCTGATCCAGAGGCACTGCTTTTCCTGTCAGCGGTGCGTATACTACTGACGGATCTTTTTCTTTCTCGCTGCTCATTACTAATCCTCCCTTTTTTCTCCTCGTGATTGCAACTCTGTGCATTTCTTATGCAACCGTTTGCATAAATTATACTTTCATTTTGCACAAAACGCAATGTGTTTTTGGCTTTTCTACTTTTCTCACAATTTTTACATCCTGTTTTTGTGCAGTTTTTCATTACAGGCCAGATATTTAACCATCCATTTCATTGTGTATTCATGGAAGTAAATGTTTTGTGATTTGTGTCAAAGCAAAAAGCGGGTGAATTTTTTACGCAACTTTATGCAATTTCCTGTGCAATACATTTGACAGTATCATAGTTATGAACTACAATATCACTAATCAGGCGGATATTTACAATCCACATTCGCTGCTTGCTTATAACAGAAGAACTGCTCCACAATTTATTCGACTAAATATAAAAACCAGATCAGACAGCTATCTCCATTTGACCTGGCGTATCTACAAGGAGGCAAAAATTTATGGCAGTAACCATCAAAGATGTTGCGGCTCTGGCGGGAGTGTCCCCTTCCACAGTTTCCAGAACCTGCAAAAATAATCCATCCATCAGCGAGGAAACCAAGGAACGTGTTCGCAGAGCTATGGCAGAACTTGGCTATGAACCGAATTTCCAGGCCAGCAACCTGGCAACGCAGATTTCCCGTTCCATCGGTATCATCCTGCCTCCGTCCCCGAAGGAAACTTACGAGAATTCTTTTTATCTGGAGGCGATCCGTGGAATCAGCCATTACTGCAACGCTCATCAGTATATCAGCACCATCGTCACCGGTCAGAATGAAGAAGAGATCCTGACTGCCGTGCGTTCCATGTCCAGAAGCGGAAAGGTGGATGGCTTTATCGTTCTTTATTCCCGTGTCAATGACCCTGTAATTGATTTTCTTTTCAGTGAGGGGCTTCTCTATATCCTGATCGGAAAGCCGGCACAGTATACGAATCACACGATCTATATTGATAATGACAATCTTTTGGCCGGACAGGAGGCAACCGAATATCTCTATGCACTGGGACATCGGAAGATTGCCTATCTTGGTGTAGATGACTCCCTGGTCTTTTCCGCAGATCGAAAAACGGGTTATATGGCGGCATTGTTAAATCACGGGCTGACTGTACAGTCGGAATACTGCATCGAAGTTCCAGGTGCTTCCCAGAGTGAATTTGAGGAACTTCGAAAGCTGCTTTTAAGTGAGGACCGTCCTACTGCCATGCTGGTCAGTGACGATATCCTGGCTCTTTCCCTGGAGAGGATCTGCATGGAAGCAGGAATTTCCATACCGGAGGATCTGTCCATCCTTTCCTTTAATAACTCTCTGTTTGCCAGACTGACTTCCCCTCAGCTGACTTCCATTGATATCAATTCCGGGCAGCTTGGTATGGAAGCGGCTACGCAGATGATCAGCCATATCGAAAATCCGAACCTTCCGGCTACGAAGATCATTGTGCCACATCATTTGATCGAGAGGGATAGTTGTCGGAGGATTTGAATGATTCTGTCGACAGATACATTATCTTAAACATGATCAAAGCGCATGCGATTTACGCAAAAATATGCACCTCCCTTACTGGTTGTTCATCAATACCCAGTCTGGAAAGTGCATATTTTTATATTGCCCACAAACACAATTACTCTGCGATCTACTACAGGTATTTTTGCTGGCTATATATTGGCCATCACTCATCACGCTAACATTGGTGGTCCATTTACTGCGTGACAAAAAAATACCTGTTTTTCATTTTTTTCAATTCTTTCTATAATGCTTTCTCATAGCACCAGTACATATGTCCCCATAATTCACATTCGCCTACATTATTAAAGTTCAGCTTGTCATAAGAACGCAACGCTTTTACATTGTCTTTCGCAACAAGGAGATGCACGGCCTTATATCCCCGCTTCTTCAGTTCTTCCATAATTCCTTCCAGAAGCTTCCTAGCAATTCCCTGATTCTGGTATTCCTGACGGACTCCCACCCGTGAAACTTCCGCAGATGGCACCAGAGTTTCCGACCAGCAGGTGAGGCATTCCACATTTGGATCATCATCAATGGAAATCACTCCTGCGATATTTCCATCGTCGTCCCTCATGCAGAACAGCGCATCTCTGGAAAGATCAAATTCTACTTCCCGTTCTGATGGATAATCTTCTGTCCATACACAGTATGGCGTCCCCAATAATGAGCGATACAATTTCAGAACTGTATCTGCTTCTTCTTTTTTTACACGATCAAATTTCATTTTTTAATCTCCTAAGTTATCCTTTCCGGTTCCCGGCCTTCGACAGCACAAGAATCACAACAAAGGTAATAACCTCCGAACTCAAAAACGAGCTCCACACTCCGTTAATCCCAAACAGCCGGGAAAGTACCACCGCACTGACAGCAATGGCAATCACTCCACGCATAAGAGATCCTGTAATTGCCGGAACTGCCCGGTCTACGGCAGAAAAATACGCCACCAGCATAATATTGATCCCCGCAAAAAGGAATCCCAGGAAATAGATCCGAAGTCCCACATGTGCATAATTCAGAAGTTCCAGATTATTTTCACTGTTGAAAATAGCGATCAGGTTGTCAGTAAATCCCCACACTACCAGAATCGTCACAGCTTCCAGCACTACACAGGAGATCAGGCTCCAGCGAAGCAGACTTTTTACATGACCGCCCTGCCCTTCTCCGTAACTTTTGCTGATAAGAGGCTGTGCTCCCTGTGCCAGTCCGTTAAAGATGGACATTGCCACAAGGGAAAGATTCGCCACTACTCCATAAGCCGCAACGCTTACGTTTCCTGCAATTCCAAGAAGCAGCATGTTAAAAATAATCGTGATAATAGCCGAGGAAAGCTCTCCAACAAAAGCTGAAATTCCAAGCTGACAGCATGAAACCAGATGGCGTATGGAAGGCCGTACCCACCGGAATCCCACGTGATTCTTTTTCCCAAGGTAATGGGTGGTACAGATTGCCATAGTGATCGCAGGGCTGATGGCTGTTGCCAGTGCCGCACCCGCAAGTCCCAGCTTCATGGGAAACATAAAAATATAATCAAACACAATATTGAAAAGACTGGCAGAGATTGCGCCAGTCATAGCCGTGGAAGTTCCCTGATCATTCCTTGCAAAAGCGGTAAACGTATAATTGGTCATAAACAACGGCGCAGTGATCAACATGATCCTGAGATAACTTTTTCCAAGGGCAGTCAGCCCCGCATCTGCACCAAGAAGATGGAGAAATTTTTCCGGCGCAAGGATTCCTGTGATAATAAACGGCACGCTACACAGAACGCTCCAGAAAACAGACTGGAGAAAATAATGATCCGTATTCTCCCCCTTAGCCCTGTTAATTCCGAATCTGGTAGCCGAACCAATACCAATCATTACTCCGATAGCATACACCACACCATACACCGGAAGGATCAGATTCAGAACCGCCAGTCCGGCCGCACCCGAATGCACCGATATAAAAAAAGTATCCGCCAGAATATAAACCGATATTCCGATCATACCTGCAATGCTCTGAAAAATATATTTGAAAAACTGTCTAAGCATAAATACACAATGTCCTTTCCTGCACCTATAGAAGTCTGTATCTGATACACATAAGTTTCACCCTACTGCTTATTGTTTTTTGCAACCTCACAGGGGACTTCCGTGATTTGGTTCATTTACCAGTAATTTCCGGAAACACCAGCGCTTCCACTAATATCTAATATTATAATATCCCATCCAAAACTGCAATTCCCTTCGGAAAATATCACACTACATTATCGATAATAACATCTTCCGCTGCATCCATCGGGAAACACTGTCCGTTTTATCGTACACTGAAATTCTTCTTCATTTTCCGCAGCATCCAGAATATCCAGCGCTTTTCGTAAACTCCGGATATCTTTTTCCATATAGTCCACGTAATTACCACGGCCCACCAGTTTGAGATGGGT
The DNA here is from genome assembly GCA_963616205.1 of Prevotella sp. Taxonomy (GTDB): domain Bacteria; phylum Bacillota; class Clostridia; order Lachnospirales; family Lachnospiraceae; genus Blautia_A. The sequence continues at coordinate 7,227 of CAVEKJ010000018.1, read as the reverse complement.
AATTCCCGCCTGCTTCAACTGATATAATGCACACAATCCACAGCCGGTCTCACCACAGAGATATCCGGTTTCATCATATACGGCCGGATCTGGCTCCTGCTCCCAGGCACGTTCCTGAAGCTTTTGAAGATTTTCCGGAACCGTATCCTTCTCCCGTAAGGTCCCCAACTCATAGGGAACCCTGCACAGATATCCCATCTCATCACAATGAAGAGAATTACAGAATGCACCGGTAAACTGACACATTTCATTCAACACAAAAGCTTCAAATTCCATTCCTGCTTCCGGTGGGATTCCAGCCTGTCTCTCACGCTCTCTCTGAGACGCGATCACAGACTGCATATCCTGGAATGTATTTTTCCGGTGAAAAATCAATCTCTTCAGAGAAAAACGCCGGAACATTTTTACCATCTCACTGTTGACTTCGCCGGTCTCTCCGCTGAGATGGATCTCGCAGGAAATCCCCCGTTTTCGCAGATATACAAGCAATGCAGGGTCTGCAATAATATAACTTTGAAATCCCAGTTCCATGCACTGCTCTATGATCTCCGCAATCTCCGGATACTGTTCCGGAAGATAATACAGGGAATTGAAGGTGAGATGCACCGGCTTTTCATATTTTTTCACCATGTGGGAAAGGATCTCCAGCTCACTGTATGCGCCGATCTGAACATTATAGCAGAGAACTTCCCTGCGGTTTAACGGCATTACCGTGCCATATTTTTCCGCCCAGGAAAAAGGAACATACCCGCAGAAAAATTCATCTGCTCCTGCCTGCACGAAACGTTCATATTCATCTATGGAGCCTAATCCGGCCGTGATCTTCATAATTCTTTCCTCCCCATCACAGATCATAGATTCTCAACAATGCGGTCCGGTTTCATTCTCTTTATCTTTTTCCACATCTCCGGCTCTTCCAGAAATGTTTTATCCACACCAAACAGAGAGTTATACCGCCCTGTCATGTGTAAATGTTCCGGATAAAGCAGTGCGTATTTTTCACAGAATTTTGGACAATGCTCTGCTAGCTGCTGCATACCACGATCCCCTGTGGTGCACATGGCATACAACGGACAGTACTGGGAAGTATTCGTCTGATAAAAAGGCAGATGAAGACTGTTTTTTCCCGGTGGAAATTCCTGTGGATAACCGCAGGATTCCCACTCATATCTGTGGATATTAAATTCTTCTGAGAGAAATTCCCGATAAAATTCCACATTCAGACTATTATGCTGGAACAGTTCAAGATCCCCTGATTTATATCTCATACGCGGGTCTTTTTTCCTCTTATTAAGAAGTGTGCCTAATACAGGAACCAGATGACCTGTCCTTCCCCAAAGCATTTCCGCCATGGCCCAGTCATTGATCAGGATTTCCACATTCACCTCGTGAGTGCAGCACCAGTTATCCACTTTTTCCAGAAGTTTTTCCACGGAGGGAAGCATAAATTCCCGGATATAGGAAAACGCCAGCGTAATCTCCAGGCCTTCGGAATACATTTTATCCATAATGGAAAAAAGCTGTTCTTCTGTCGGAAACAGGTTGTGGCAGAACTGATTTCCAATATAAAGTCTGTCCGGTGTCCGACTTGCAAATTCCTGAAAAAACGGAGTGACGGAGAATGGATTCTGCCTCCAGTAGAATGCCAGAAATTCCTTCAACGGTCGGCGCAAATATTCTCCATACAAAAAAGTGTGGTTTAATTCTAAGGCATATTCCGTGTCATCCCAGAACTTTTCGGACATCTTTTCTTCATCCACACTTTGGTTCCCGGAATCCACTTCACATCCTTTGGAAACCCATTTTTTCTCCTGTTCCTCCAGACTTCCGTAATGTACCTTATCCAGCTCTGCAGGATAACCGGTCAATGCCTTCGCAAGTTCACCATCATCCCCGGTCAGTTTCAGGTGGATATATCTGCTGTACTCTCCGGCCAGACGCTGAACTTCATCCGCATAGTCTTTCTGTTCTACTTTCACAGAATACTCTCTGAAAAAAGAGCTTCTAACTACATTCATTTCAAACTCCCGGATCTCCACCTTCCGATACCCGGATTTTTTCATATCATAAAAACAGATCAGAAACCGCTCCGGTTCCTGACATTCTTCTGCTACCCGGAACCGGAACCCATCCTCTCCCAGCTCCGTGATTCGGATTTCTTTACTGTCCATAAAACCGGACAGTAATCCAAATGGTATCATAGATATTTTCATCAAAAATTTCCTATCTGTACACAGACAAAAAAGGAGGCGCCATATGCCTCCATACAGCACCTCCCATTTTCCTTCATTATTTCACTTCTACTAATTCAATTCTGAAATTCAGCTCTTTACCTGCCATCTCATGGTTTGCATCAAAAGTGATTGTTTTTTCATCTTTTGCGGTTACTTTTACCGGGAATGGCTGTCCGTACTGGTTGGAAAGATATACCTGCTGTCCTACAGTAAGATCCTCGGCACCTGGAAGCTGTGCGATCTCAACAGTAAAGATTGCATCCGGGTTCGGCATTCCGTAAGCTTCTTCCGGCATCAGATGAACATCTACGATCTGGCCTACTTCCATGTTTGCAACTGCTTTATCAAAACCTTTGATCATCTGTCCTGCACCACAGACGAATTCAAGCGGTACTCCACGGTCATAGGAAGAATCGAACTGTGTTCCATCATTAAATGTTCCTTTATAATGCGCACGACATGTTTTTCCCACATTCGGGCCTGTGAATGCAGGTTTGGAACCGCATCCGCCGCCACAGCCGCCGCAGGAGTGTCCCTCTTCATGTCCACCACAAGAGTGACCATCTTCGTGACCTCCACAGGAATGGCCGTCTTCATGGTGATGATCACAATTTACACCAGTAGAAACCAGCTCGCCTTTCAGATATGCTTCCACTGCTGCATCTGCATCTCCCTGTGCTCCGGAACATAACTCGATTCCAGCCTCAGCAAGTGCACTCTGTGCTCCTCCGCCGATTCCTCCGCAGATCAGAACGCTGATTCCCTGCTCTGCAAGAAGACCTGCCAGCGCACCATGTCCAGTTCCATTGGAACCGATCACTTCACTGGAAACAACCTTGTTATCCTCTACTTCATACACCTTGAAAGACTCTGTTTTTCCAAAGTGCTGGAAAATATTTCCGTTGTCGTATGTTACTGCGATTTTCATGTGTAAAACCCTCCATTGATCAGATATATGTCTCATTAGTATAGCCCGATACCAGCATAAAAGCAAGGATAATCACCAGATCTTTTTGCCAGATTCCTTTTCCGTATATTAGTCTTGGAAATGCAGGAAAAAACACCTTCCAGATCTGGTTCGGAAGGTGCTTCTGTTCTGTTATTTTTCTGCTTATAACTCTACGTTACTACTATTCGTGAAAATCGGATAAACCGCCGGGATATGTCTCATCCCAACTCTCACACACAATTCCGCATAAGCCACTGCCAGAAATGCCGGATCGATGATCTTCACCGGAAGTTCTTTTTCCAGCTTTTCTCCGTATCCTGCCATTCCAAGGCAGCCTAAGATGATTCCATCGGAATGATCTTCCTCCACTGCTTTTTTGCAGACAGCTTTCAGATATTTTTCTGTTACTTCCGGATTGGAACGCAGCTCCCCGATCGGAATGTCCAACGCCCGGACTGCTGCCATTTTTTCCCTGGCAATGCCGTTTCGCATCAGACGGCGGTAAGTTCTCGGAATATTGATACTCTCCGAAGTCAGCACTGTAAAACGGTTACAGATCATACTTGCAGCCGCCAGACTGGTTTCCCCCGGTCCGATCACAGGAATTCTTACATTCTCGCGGATCGCGTCAATTCCCACATCGCTGAAACAGTAGATCACAATGGCATCGTATCCTTCTTTTTCCGCCCGGATACTCTCCTTCACCATCTCCGCTGCCGCAAAAGCCTCGTCCGTATTACAGTCCAATTCATCCGGGCCTTTTTTGATACAGTCCACAGAAACCTCCGCATCGGAAGAAAGTGCCGCTTTCAGCATTCGCTCCCGTGCATCCATGGTTTCTCTGCTCATAGCTTTGTCCGACATGATTACTTTTATTTTCATTTTTTATCTGTTCTCCTTCGCTGCTTCTGCAGTCCATACCTCAGATTCTACACCAATATCAGACGCAACAAAACGTTTTCCCGGATTTTTCTTGTAGTTCTCATATGCTTTGGTAACCAGTTTTCTTCCAACCAGAAGTGTAGGAATGTTCACGAAGATCAAAATTACATTGATCAGGTCAGATACATACCACAGGTTATCCAGCTGAAGTCCGGATAATACAGTCAGTGTTCCAAGTGGAACAAAGATCAGCGCTCCCAGGCATCTTGTAAAGTAGATAAATTTCTTATTCTTGGAAATCTTGTTTGCGGCGATCTCTGTATAAGTCAGGTCACAGAGAAGAGTTGTAAACGCAAACAGTCCAAATGCAACAACTACGATGATAAATACGATCACATCCAGGATTCCGTCTCCAGGCACCAGTTCCTTGACGGAAGTCAGGAATGTTCCGATCTTGTTGGCCTTCATCACATCCCAGTCAATGTAAGGATTGTTCCAGATGGCACCTGCAGTTACCACAAAACCAGCCAGGGAACAGATCACGATAGTATCCACAAATACACCGATGGACTGAATAAATCCCTGCTCACACGGATGATTGGCGTCTGCAATAGAGGAAGCCTGTGTTGCAGTACCCATACCAGCCTCATTGGATAAAAGTCCTCGTTTCAGTCCCTGCGCCATGGCAACTCCAAATGCTCCGCCGAAAATAGCGCTTGGCTTAAACGCCCCAACAAATACAGCTGCAAAGAATCCCGGCACTTTTCCGATATTCAGAACGATCAGGACCAGCACGATCAGGACATATAAACCAGCCATAACCGGTACCACCGCATCAGAAAATTTTGTTACGCTTTTGATTCCGCCGAAAGTGATCACAGCGATAATTACGATGATCGCGATCGCAATGATATAGTACAGCGGATCTGTTACCTGAGTTGTTTTTCCGGTTACTTCATCTGCAATGGAGCTTACTGCTGTAAATACATGGAACGTATGTACCGGAATACTCAGCATGTTGTAGATCAGATACATGATGCACATTGCCGCACCGATCCATGCCTTGTTTTTCCAGATCTTCTGGATATAGAAGGTAAAACCTCCTACATATTCGTTGCCTTTTCTCTCCTTAAAGATCTGCGCCAGTGTTGCCTCGCAGAAAGAGGTCGCCATTCCTAAGAATGCGGAAACCCACATCCAGAAGATCGCTCCCGATCCTCCAATGGTTACCGCTCCGGTTACGCCGACAATATTTCCGGCACCTACACGGCCACCCATACTGACCAGAAACGCAGCCAGCTGAGATGTACCAACTTTTGTCTCCTGCTTGGAAGTCAGAAGACGGATTCCTGTTTTAAATTCTCTTACCTGTACAAAACCGAAACGTAAAGTAAAATACAAACTTCCGCCAAGAAGAAGCAGGAATGCAATGGACAGCTGTCCTAAGATCGGAATGTTTGCGTATGCGTCAATGTTTGTCGGAAAGTCCCAGAGAAAATCTGCCACCGGAACTACCTGTGCAAAAAGCTGATTTACTAGTTCGAATATATGAGCCATGAAACGCTCTCCCTTCTTTTCCCGTTATATGTATGCTGTCTTACTGCTCCTGTTTCCTTTTCAGGCAGTACTCGTACATTTCCTCACCGGTTGTCCACCATACACCATCAAAAGTTTCAATATAATCCAGAAGCTCTTCCAGAAGTCCGATCCTTCCCGGTGCACCGATGGCTGCCGGGTCCAGCTGCAGAACATAGCAGAGGCCATATTCATGACATCCGAAAAATTCATCTTTCCAGTTGTTAAGAACTCCTGTGTAATTTGCGATTCTGCCCTGACCAGCCGGAAATGCCGGATGGTAATTGAACGCAAAATACGGAAGATCGTAATTAACCCAGTGAATGGGAATCTCCAGGATCTTATCCTCTCCCAGATCTTTCCAGTATGGTCTGTCGTCGTCGCAGAGATTGCTGGAATATACCAGACCGTTTTTCTTCGCGATCCGTAAGGTATCCAGAGTCAGCTCGCCCTCCGGGGAACGAAATCCCTTTGGTGTAACGCCGCATACATTTTCAATGGCCTGGATTCCTTTTTTGATGGCTTTTTCCTGCTCTTCTTCGGATAATAATGCCATATGTTCATGGTGATATCCCAGTGCCGCGATCTCGTGGCCTTTTTCCACAATGGCTTTCAGTTTATCAGGATACTGCTCTGCCACCCATCCAGGGGTAAAAAATGTCGCGCGAATTCCACGCTCTTCCAGGATCCTTAAGATCCGATCCACACCTCTTGTCATTCCATACTGGCCAAGAGACAAGGTCTTTGGCATATCTTTGCAGGTTGGATCCAGCTGCAGCCAGAACAGTTCCGCATTCAGGTTGATGGTGATCATAGCACTGCATTTTTTATTTTCCGGCCATGTTGGTCTTTCCAGTTTCATCCTTAGTTTTCCTCCTGTTCTTCCGAGTGGCTTCGATACCAGTCTGATACTTCCGTTCCTGTTGCCACCCAGACATCATCTTTGGATGCGATCTGTTCCAGCATATGTTTCAAGATCTGGATTCTTCCAGGAGAACCGATTACCTGCGGATGACTCATGTAAGAAATACAAAGTCCCTCTCTGTAGTGCCCGCGGAATTCCCTCATAAAATTATCTTCCACCAGACGATAGCTGGAAATTCGATCCTGGCCTGCCGGTTCTGCCGGATACATGTTGTAGGCCATTGCCACATAATCATCCACTTCCCATTTTGTAGGAATTTCAATAAAATCTGTTTTTTCTCCATTTATGATGGTACGGTATGGTCTGTCGTCGCCGCGCATGGAACTGGAATAGCGAAAACCTCTCTCGTACAGAAGCTGTGGCGTGATCTTTGCCCAGTCACCGGATGGTGTACGGAAGCCTGTTACTTCATGGCCGATGAGTTTTTTAAAGATCGCCTGTGTTTTCTCAATGATCTCAATCTGTTCCTCTGTTGTTTTTCCCGCAAATCTCTCATGTGCATATCCATGATGTCCGATCTCATGTCCTGCCTCTGCAATTCGTGTGATCACATCCGGATAACGTTCTGCTGTCAGCCCCGGTACAAAAAATGTCGCTTTTACGCCGTAACGATCAAGCATATCCAGGATACGGTCTACGCAGCGTTTCGGTCCGTACTGGCC
>CAVEKJ010000017.1:0-19389 GCA_963616205.1 Prevotella sp. | reverse complement strand
CCATAGAAGCATATTGCAACGGCAATTTGAGTGAAAATTTCCATGCTTTTTGACATAATCTGGTAAGCGGGGGAAATCTTTGTTTTTACCATATACACTATAAACACGTCCTAGCATTTTGGAACACTCCGCACAACAGGCTCCACCATCATCTTGATATAAAACTAAGTCTTCTCCAGTGGATTCCAACAAAGAAAAAATATACTCTTTGTGTTGTAAGGCTCTGGCATCTATATCGCTTAAGTGGTAAAAGGGGAGTGTTTGCAAGAACTTTTCGGCTTTTATGGCTTCGTCAAACATACCAAGTTCGTTATGGTAATAAATAAGCCTATTATAATCTTCCTTTTTCCAGATTATATTTGAATGTAGCATAAGTTCAGTCGATTTCCAGAGCATTGCAGAACATAATGCTTTTTGATTACGGTCGTGAAAATAACGTGCTTTCATTCGTAGTACATAATCAAGAGATCCGGTAACACCATACTTGGAAGTGCTGTCAGTTTTAAATTCCGGAATTGTAATGGAGTTGATATCGTCAAGTTTGCTTAGATCATACAATCTATTATCAGAAATTAAGTAGTTAGCATCATAGTAATCTTGAGTATCTTCTGGGATGATTTTATATAATTGTCCGTTGTTAAAGTAAATGGAGATACCGCCAGCAGGAGCTACAGGCTCACTGGAGATGCCTGTTGGTGTAGACTTGGACATTTCCAGTGATTTGAGCAATTTTGAAAAAATGTTCATAGAGAATACCTCTTTAAATGGAAAATTGGCTAAAATCAATAAACAGATCCTCATAAATGCCTGCTTTGATGGTATCGGCAAAGGTGTACTGTTCAGAATCGCTGGTATCAAAATTGTAGACCAGGATTAGATTTTTTGCTGGATCCACAATCCAGTATTCACGAACACCGGCGGTTCGGTACTTAAACAGCTTAGTAAAGTAATCCATGCGCCTGCTGCCTGGAGAAACAATTTCAATGATCCAGTCCGGAGCACCGGTACAGCCTTTGTCGTTGAGCTTGTTGGTGTCACAAATAACGCTGATGTCTGGTTCAACATAATTTCTATCGTCTTCATTCAGAAATACGGCAAATGGGGCAATATCAACCTCACAGGAGCCGCCTTTTTTGTCGATGTAATCAGCGATAGCACGACTGAGGGAGAATAGAAGCTTCTGATGTCTTCTGGTTGGTGGTGCCATGTAGTAGATCTGGCCGTCAATCAGCTCCGCCCTGGTTCCTTCTGGTAAAGCATAGATATCTTCGATAGTGTAGTCTTCACGCTGTGGTAATGGCATAGTAACACATCCTTTCTTGGAAAACATTAATAAGTTTCAAGTAAGTGTTATGGCTGCGGTGTTGTTACTTGTTGGAAGTCAATAACTAAATCATAGCCCATTGCAGAGAGGACTTTTTGAGCATCTTCAAATCCAAAGTTTTTCTTGTTTAGTAGTTTGGTAAGTCCTTGGGGCTTTATGTTTAACTGTTCGGCAATTTCCCTTTGTGATATTTGTTTTTCAAGCATGAGCTTTTTTATCTCAATAACGATCTGTTCATTATCTTTGTAATGTATGGACATATTGCACCTCCTTTTTACTAAAGTATAATAAAAATAAGGTTATAAGTCAATCTAAAAAGATGAAAAATAATACAAAATATATTACGAAATGGTTGACAAGTAACCCAAAATGGGTTATACTATAATCAGTTCAAGGGAACAGAACAACAGCGAAAGTTGATGGGAGTACCGAAAGGGAAAGCAAGACGACAGCATAACGCCGGGAAACAGGATAAGAGAGATTGAGATGCACTGGGTAGAACGCTAGATGTTTAAAGCCTGCCGGGGCTGTTGGAGATCCCGATAAAAGGAGGAATAAGCACATGAAGTACAACTTATCAAAGATTATGTTGAAAGCATGGAAGATTTACCGCAAGACAAAGGGCATCTGCTTTTCAGAAGCACTTCACAGAGCATGGTTATCTGCAAAAGCTGAGGAAATCAATGCGAAGCGTATTGAAAACGCGAAGCAGGCAGCAGGAATCACAGAGGAAACCAGTACCTTTGCTAAGTGGAAAGAGCTTGGTTATAAGGTAAAGCATGGAGCATCAGCATTATTTGGATGTTCTCTTATCTGGGGAAGCAGAGGAGACGGAGCAACATATAAAGCCAGTTTCTTTGGAAAGTCTCAGGTAGAAGCAATTTAATAAAAAAGCCCTTATCAGACTGGTCCTCTGATAGGGGCAAGGTAACCCGACAAACGATCAAAATTGAGGGGTTGTGCGTATTATAACATACTCATTCCCCTCAGCACAATGGATAAAGGAGAATTGAATGGTATCGGTAATGGATGTTCTTACAATTTTTATCAGCGGTTTTGTGGCCGCCAAGGTGTGTGATTATATTAAAGAACTGGACAAGGAGAATGAGATATGAGTAAAAAGAAAGCATTAAAGACGCAGGAAGAAACAGAAGTGATGCAGGCCACAGGTATTCCGGCACAGGAGACAGAAGGTGTAGGTGTGGTCATGGCAACGGAGATTATTGCAGATCTTAAAAAGCAGTTGCAGGAGGCAAAAGAGGAAACAAAGGAAGTTACAGAAGACTGGCTGCTTGTTCTTAACCAGCGTGAAATTTTACGAGCGAAGATAGATATTATTGATTTCGTGTTGAAAATTCATGATTATAAGTGTTTGAAAATGGCTCAGAATTTTGTACGAGCTGCGTATAATCAACAGCCACCGGAAGAAGAGGAAGAACAGGAGGATGAAGAGTAATGGAAAGATGCACATTAACTCAGGTCCCTTGCAGAAAAGCAGTTATGGATGTTGTCCAGGCTAACAAAGACAGAAGGTCATTACAGCACACTTATGAACTGGCAGAACTCTTTCAGACAGCTTGTTCCGGCAATGAAGCTTTTATGGAATTATCCGAGGAAGACCAGGAACGTTTCTGGCTGATTACAGATGCTTTAATGATGAATGATCTGGAAGACCTTAAACGGGTACATAACCTTGCAAATTATTTGATGGTAAAGCGAATAAAGGACAATGCGAAAGTGGCGGAGGTATAGCATGGATTACAAAAAGGAAACTATTGAGATACTACAAAAGGTAAACGATGACAGTTTGATTGAATTCTTCTATAGATTCATCGCCAGAGTATTAAAAAATAGAGGATGTTGATATGGACTACAAAAAGAAACTCATAAAGATGTTAGAGAAAGCGGACCATGACCAAATGTACATAATCTTCAGATTTGTTCGTAGCTTTCTGGGATTTAAATAAGACAACTAAGGGGCGGCGGACTGCTGCCCTATTGCCAATAGAAAGACAGGTGATATAATGGCAAGAATACCATCAGGAATGCGAAAAAAGGAAAATGGTTTATTCGAGAAGCGTTTTACCGTGGAGGGCAAGAGATACAGTGCCTATGGCCGTAGTACCAGGGAATGTGCGGAGAATGAACTTAGAATCCGTGAGGAAATTAAGGCAGGTCTGTATAATTCCAACAAAAATATAACGCTGGACGCATATTTTGACGAATGGGAGAAGTCCCGGAGAGGAACGATCAAGGACAGCAGTATTAAAATAAACCGGTCGAAGTACAATAACCATATCAGGCCAGTGCTGGGAAAGACTAAGGTCCAGAAGATAGAAAAGCGTGCAGTAGTGAAATTACAGCAGGATTTATCTAAGAAGCTGAGTGCATCCATGACTAATGGTGTTATAGTGTTGTTGAAAACGGTGTTGAACGCGGCCGTTGATGATGAGATCATTATGAAGAACCCTGCTTCCAGTGTGAAGCCATTAAGGAAGGACGACCGGCCGAAAGCAAGTGAGACTATTCACAGAGCATTAACCAGGGAAGAACAGCAGGCCTTTATGCAGGAAGCTAAGACGGAATGGTTATATGAGTTTTTCTGTTTTTCGCTGTGTACCGGAATGAGGCTTAATGAGATCACGGCCTTAAAGTGGCAGGATATAGATTATATCAACAATGTGATCCGGGTAAACAAGACTGTGAGCTGGAAAGAGGGCGGCGGTATCGAGGAGACTTTACCAAAATCGGATACCAGCAATCGTGATATTCCTATGAATGACACAATAAAAAAGATCTTGCAGATGCAGAAAAACAAAATGGCCATGGTTTACGGGGAAATTTATGCAAGGAAGATGGATAGTAATGTCTTTATCGGGAGCAATGGAGCTAAGGCGGTAGCATCGTCCACGGTGTCATCTGCGATAAACAATGTTTTAAAGCGGCTCCGGCAGCAGGGCATAAAGATTGAGAGATTTACGCACCATGCTTTCAGAGACACGTTTGCAACACGGTACATAGAAGAGGGCGGAAACATGCAGACGTTGCAGAAAATCTTAGGACATAGTAGTCTGGCCATGACCGCAGACTTATACGCTCACGTTCTTCCAAGCACAAAACAGCAGGAAATGAAGCAGATAGAGAATGGATTTATTGGGGTGGCAGTTTTATAACTGCTGCTCTTTTCTTGAATAAAATGATTGGATTGGGGTACTAATTGGGGTAAAACGCTGATTGGTTTTGCGAGAATGGCTTAAAATCAAGGTTTTTTGCAGTTTCTTAATAAATTTTATAAATTTATTAGAAATTGTACAAATTTCCCTCACATTTATGCTGTATGATATAAACATCTTAAGAGAACAGAAGCTCTTAAGAAAAACTCTTTCCTTTCCCTAAAATATGTATGAAGATAAACCACCGTTCCGTTGGCAAGACAGAGCCGACAGGACGGTGGTTTTGATTTACGGTCTTCTATATCGATTAAAACAGGAATAAATCTCCTGGATCCTTGGCATGGCATAACCGCATGGGATATAACTTCCCTCTGAGAAGAATGACAATCCCTGTTTTTTCAGCTGGGAATCCAGATAAGTGACGATCTCCGGCAGGGTGCGTTTTTCATCGATGAGATGTTCACAGGCATATTTCAGAAGCAGTGCCAGGGATGCGGTCTGTTCGGAGTCGATCAGCTGCTCTACATAGCGGAGATCAACCTCCGTTTTTCCAAGGGAGAAGCCATCTTTTCCATGGACCTTGGTTTTCAGTCTTTCCGGCTGGCCTGGACGGTTGTGGCGGGATGGTGCGGCTTTGGCCTTTGTCATAATGCGGTGGCTTTCCGGCAGGCGGAACGCAGGTGTTTCAACATCTGAGAGAGGATATTCCTGACAGAGCTTTCTGGTAATTTCTGTGATATCTACGGGATGATAATTATCCATCTGGATCACAGTATCCGCAATGTGGAAAAAGGCTCCGGAGCTTCCTGCAACAAGAATAGTGGAGATCCCGGCCTTTTCGTAGAGATCCCGTGCACGTTCCAGAAATGGAGTAATGGGCTCTTTTTCCCGGCAGATCACCCACTGCATGAAGGAATCCCGCACCATAAAGTTGGTAGCAGAGGTATCTTCGTCCAGGAGAAAAACTTTGCTCCCGGCTTCCATACTTTCCACGATCCCGGCCGCCTGAGAAGTGCTGCCGCTGGCATCCTCTGTAGAAAAGCAGAGGGTGTCTTTTTTATTTGGAAGATTATTGATAAAAAGAGAAATATCTACGTCTTTGATAAAACGTCCGTCTTCAGAGCGGAGTTTCTGGGCGGAATCGTCAGTGATGACATATTCCCGGCCGTCACCGGAAATGTGGTTATAAATGCCAAGTTCCAGTGCGTTAAGCAAGGTGGATTTGCCATGATAGCCTCCGCCTACGATTAGGGTAATTCCACAGGGAATGCCCATGCCTGTGACGGTTCCTCTGTGTGGCAGATCCATGGAAATACGAAGGCTTTCCGGAGAAACAAAAGGAACGGAGTTTTTCATTGGGCGGGAAGAGATGCCGCTTTCTCTGGGGAGAATGGCACCATCGCTTACAAAGGCAGCCAGGGAACGCTTCGCAAGTTCCTGACGGATATATTCCTGGTCTTCGGCGAGATCGATGGCTTCTTTCAGCCGGCCGGCATCAAGATTCCGGTAAAAGAACGCTTTGTGCACGCAGACCGGAAGAAAATCGAAGAGGATTTTTTCCAGCTCGGGGGAGTTGATGGTTCGGCCATTGGCCGGGAATCCGATAAAAAACCGGGCGGTGATGCCCTTTTCCGTAATTTCACAGGCGGTTCGGGCAAGAACTTCCTGGCCACAGTGGCTGACAGAGATCAGACCGCTTTTTCCGGAACCTTTTGCGCGGAAGGTGTAGCGGTTTATCTGCTGTTCAAACTGGCGGTTCAGAAAATCGCCCAGAGTGATGCGTGTCAGGGAATCTTTGTAATATTCTGCCGGAAAACCGGTGTCCCGGTGGGAAAGTTTCACACTGATGTGAGAGGGAGAGGCAAAAGGATCTCCCTGTACGTGGTCAATGGATAAAATATAACGGTCAAACTGGTAAGCACCCCGCAAAGATTTGTATGCGGGATAGCTTTTGCGGTTGATGCTGTGAAGCAGCTCTTTTAACTGAGCAGATGATTGCATGATGGTTCCTCCTTTGCCCTTGTGGATCAGACAGGGCCAATTCTTAAGAACTACTATAACGAATCATAAAGATTTTGTAAAGAATGTCAATTGCAGTGGAAATTCATAAGTGTTTGACCTATAATAGTAGACAGATTGCAGATAATATGATGAGAAACGGAGACTGTCAGAAAAATATTCCGGACCAACGAGGGAATATCAGACAGCTGCCGGAAGTTATAAAGAAAGGTGGAACATAGAGATGGAAAGAAGAAATGCATGGCTTTCCTATAAGGAAGCAGAAGAGACAGAGATGGAGAAACTTGCGAAAGCCTACAGAGAATTTTTGGATAAAGGAAAGACAGAGCGTGAATGTGTTACAGAGATCGTGAAGGAAGCAGAAGCTGCCGGATACGAATCTCTTGAATCAAAGATCGAAAAAGGCGAGAAGATCAAAGCCGGTGACAAGGTTTATGCAGTAGGTATGAAGAAGATCGTTTCCCTGTTTCATGTGGGAACGGAAGACCTTTCCAAGGGTATGAGTATCCTCTGTGCACATATTGACTCCCCGAGACTGGATGTGAAACAGAATCCGCTGTATGAGGACACAGACCTGGCTTACCTGGATACCCATTATTACGGCGGTGTGAAGAAATACCAGTGGGTAACACTGCCGCTGGCTATGCATGGTGTGGTTGCGAAGAAGGATGGAAGTGTTGTTGAGGTCAGCATTGGTGAGGATGCGGAAGATCCGGTACTTTATATCACAGACCTTCTGATCCACCTTTCCGGAAAACAGCTCCAGAAGAAGGCTGCAGAGGTTATTGAGGGCGAGAAGCTGGATATCCTGATCGGCAGCAGACCTCTTGCGGATCTTCCGGATGACAAGAAAAAAGAAGCTGTGAAACAGAACGTGCTGAACATCCTGAATGAGAAATACGGAATTGAAGAGGAAGATTTTCTTTCCGCAGAGCTGGAGATCGTTCCGGCAGGAAAAGCAAGAGACTGTGGCCTTGACCGCAGCATGATCGCAGCATACGGACAGGATGACCGTGTATGCGCCTATACTTCCCTTGCGGCAATGCTTAAGATGCAAGAGACACCGAAGCGTACCGGATGCTGCCTCCTTGTAGATAAGGAGGAGATCGGAAGCGTTGGTGCCACGGGTATGCAGTCCAGATTTTTTGAGAACAGTGTGGCAGAGCTTCTGGATGGAATGGGATGCTACAGCGAGCTTGCCTTAAGACGTGCGCTCCGCAATTCTAGCATGCTTTCTTCTGACGTAAGTGCAGGCTATGACCCGGCTTATGCAGAGGCTTTTGAGAAAAAGAACGCGGCATACCTTGGACGTGGTATTGTCCTTAATAAGTTCACCGGAGCAAGAGGAAAATCAGGCTCCAACGATGCAAACGCAGAGTATGTGGCAAGAGTCCGCAGGATCTTTGATGATCATGATGTCGCTTTCCAGACAGCAGAGCTTGGAAAAGTTGATTTTGGCGGCGGTGGAACTATCGCTTATATTGCGGCACTTTACGGAATGGAAGTTATTGACAGCGGCGTGGCAGTGCTGAGTATGCATGCTCCGTGGGAAGTTACCAGCAAAGCAGATGTATATGAGGCATATAAAGCGTATAAAGCATTTTTACTTGATGCATAAAAATGTGTCTGTTCTGAAGACATTCAGGTGATCTTTTCGTTACAGATTAATGAGCGGGGGTTTCCCGGAAATGACAGAGCAGTCTGCCTGCTGCTGTTTTGGTGCGGATCGTTCCGATGTTAAACAGCGGTATCCCCTGTAGACTTCGCTCTGTATTTTTTAACCGAATCAAGTAAGTCCCCTGCGGGGTTGCGAAAAGTAATAAGCAGTGGGTGGGGCTTTCCTGAGTCTGGTTTACTTTAGAAGGAGTAGTTTAATTATGGAAGAAGCATTGGTACGGGTAGTGGATCTGTGCAAGGTTTACAATCCCGGAGAAAATGAGGTGCGGGCGCTGGATCATGTGAACCTGGAGATCCATAAAGGTGAATTTGTGGCTATCATCGGACAGTCCGGATCCGGAAAATCTACGTTTATGAACATGCTGGGCTGTCTGGATGTCCCCACCTCCGGAAAATATTATCTGAATGGGACAGACGTATCCACCATGAAAGATAACGATCTCTCTGTGGTACGAAATAAGGAGATTGGTTTTATCTTTCAGGGTTTTAACCTGATCGCAAATCTTACAGCCATAGAAAACGTGGAACTTCCGCTGATCTATCGTGGGATCGACCGGAAAACAAGAAGAAAACTTGCGGTGGAGTCTCTCAAAAAAGTGGGACTTGAGAAGCGTATGGACCATAAGCCAAACGAAATGTCAGGAGGACAGCAGCAACGCGTGGCCATTGCCAGAGCCATTGCAGCCAAGCCGCCGGTGATCCTGGCGGATGAACCGACCGGAAATCTGGACTCTGCATCCAGCAGAGAGATCATGGAAATCCTGAAAGGTATGCACAGGTCCGGAGAAACACTGATCCTGATCACCCATGATAACGGAATTGCGGCCCAGGCCAAACGGGTAGTCCGCATTATGGATGGAAAGATCGAGTCGGATATGATCAACGAAGAATTTGTCGAGGAGGCTTAAAAATGAAAAAAGGGAAAAAGATTGTGATCGGTGTGGCAGCTGTGGCTGTTGTGGCAGGCGGTATTTATGCGGCATCAGGTGCAGGCCGCGGGGAAGCGCAGATCCCGCAGGTTACCGTTACCAAAGCGGAGAACGGAGATGTGGAAGAGATCGTAGATGCAACCGGTACCGTTGTCAGCGATGAGCAGAAGACTTTTTATTCCCCTGTGAATGCACAGATCAAAAGTGTATCCTTTGCAGAAGGAGATACGGTCTCAAAGGGAACGAAGCTGGTAGAGTTTGAAGTGAAGGATCTGGAGCGGGATAATCAGAAAGCAGAGCTGAATGTACAGTCCGGCCAGTATGATTACGAAAATTCTCTCAACAAATCCAATGAGGCTCAGCAGAAACAGGACAACGCAAAAGCAAAAGTTTCCACTCTGGAGCAGCAGGTAAGGGATAAACAGAATTATCTGGCTTCTCTGAGATCACAGCTGGCATCTGTGCAGGCGCAGGCAGCGGCAGATGCCCAGGCCCAGGCTCAGGCGGAAGCCCAGGCAAAGGCAGATGCTCAGGCAGCCCAGGAGGCAGAGAACCAGAGAGCGTACTCGGAGGCGCTGACTACATATCAGAATGAGACACTTCCGCAGTATCAGCAGGAGCTGGGAGAGCTGAATTCCGAGTATGTAACGGCACAGAATGCTTATAATCAGGCTGATACCAGTTATCAGATGGCTTTTGCACAGTGGCAGGCAGAGCAGAGCGATGAGAATGCCCAGGCGCTGGAAGATGCAGAAACAGCCAGAAGTCAGGCCGAGATCGCCTGCCAGGAAGCAAAGGAAGCCTATGAGGATAAGAAGGCAAACCAGCCGAAAATGCCGGAGTATTCGGATTACAGCAGTGGTGTGGCCGGTGATTTTGTTACAGATGGAACTTCGGAGGAATCCCAGGACCTGACAGATCAGGCATCTGCCGATACTTCTTCTACAGGAAGCACAGTGGATACTTCAGCTATTGAAAATGCGATCGAACAGGCAACTTCTGATCTGGCGGATCTGCAGTCGGACCTTGCGTCTCAGAAATCCATTGCCGAAGCCGATTCTGCCAGTCTTACAAAAGAAGAAAAAGAAAAAATGCGTGTCAGCAACAATCTTACTGAACTGGATGCAAAGTCAGCAAAAGAGCTGGTAGAAGAAGGAAAGAAGGGAATCACGGCAGATTTTAACGGCGTCATTTCCAAGTCAGCAGTACAGCAGGGCGCAGCAGTAACGCAGGGAATGGAACTTTTTACACTGCAGAATACAGATAAGGTCAGTGTGGATATCAATGTATCCAAGTATGATTATGCCAAGGTAAAAGAAGGCCAGACTGCGGATATCACCATTGGTGATAAGAAATATACCGGCAAAGTGACGAAGATCAGCCACATTGCGACAACCAATGAGAAGGGATCTACTCTGATCGCAGCCACAGTCAGCATTGATAAACCGGATAAAGATATTTTCCTTGGGGTTGATGCAAAAGTGAAGATCTACGCAGAGAAAGCTGAAAATGTTGTAACGCTTCCGGCTGGTGTGGTAAACATTGGAAAAAATGGTTCTTTCTGCTACGTGCTGAAAGATGGTGTGATCACAAAGCAGGATATCACAACAGGAATCAGTTCCGAGGATTCCGTTGAGATCACAGACGGGATCAAAGCCGGAGATGAGGTCATTGAGGATCTTGGTTCCCTGGAAGAGGGAATGACAGCAGAGGCAGCAGCTGCGGATGACAGCAGCGCAGCGGCACAGACAGAGGAGACTGCCAATGAGTAATATTTATGAATATATCAAAATGGCGATCCACAATATCATGGCAAATAAAGGAAGATCTTTTCTTACCATGCTGGGTATTATCATCGGTATCGCATCAGTGATCGCCATTGTTTCCATTGGTGAGGGAACCAAAAACCAGATGAACAGTGAGATCGATGATATCGGCGGCGGACAGATTGCGGTTTACTGCAGCGATGATGCAACGTCAGATGATGTATGGATCCAACCGGAGGATATTGACGCAGTCCGGGAACTGCCGGAAGTGGAAGGCGTCAATGTTTCCGATTCCTATTCCGGAGAGACGATAACCGGAAAAGGTGATTTTAATCTGACGGTGACCGGCGAGGCCCAGGACGCCAAACTGGTGGACAATGCTTCTATGAAGTACGGAAGTTATTTCGGGCAGAAAGAGGTTGAAGAGGGGAAAAATGTCTGCGTGATCTCCGATGCCGATGCGAAGCGGCTTTTTGGAACGGATGATGTAGTGGGAATGACACTGGATGTTACCTGTTATGATCTGACAAAAACATTTCGGATCTGTGGTGTTACCACACAGAAGGAGAACGGGACTTTTGTCAGCTATACCTATGATGGCATGCCTGTGTCTATTAACGTGCCTTATACGGCCATGGACGACTTTACAGGAAGCACTGGTGAGTTCTATCAGATCACAGTCCAGGCGGATAAGAATCTGGATTCCCAGATGGTCGCAGACAAGATCGTAAATCTTCTGGAAAGACGCCATCAGTGTGCAGGAGATGATTATTTCCAGGTGCAGAGTTTCCAGGATATTATGAAATCCATGAACCAGATGCTTGGAATGGTTACTGCATTTATCTCTTTTGTTGCAGGAATTTCCCTTCTGGTAGGCGGTATCGGGGTTATGAATATCATGCTGGTGTCCGTTACAGAACGTACCAGAGAGATCGGTATCCGGAAATCTCTTGGAGCCAAAACTTCTTCCATCATGCTTCAGTTTCTTGCTGAGGCGGCGATCCTGACCATTATGGGTGGCCTGATCGGTATTGTTCTGGGTATCGCAGGGGGACATGTGATCTGCGCGGTGATCGGCAGCAGCATGGGAACCACCATCACACCAGGGATCAGTATGGGAACGATTCTGGCGGCAACGTTGTTCTCCTGTGCAGTGGGTGTGTTCTTCGGAATCTACCCGGCGAGAAAGGCAGCCAAACTGAGTCCGATCGAGGCGTTGAGACGGAATTAAAAGAATATTTGCTCCGGCCAGGCCGGAAGTAGAACAGGTACGGAAGATGGCAGAGAAGTCATCTTCCGTATTTTTGTACAGAGGTGCATAGCGAAGGCAAGTATAAGTATCCATTTGAGGGGAAAAGAGGTTGTGGTCTCAAATGTGAAGAGGTATACTTGATGGCGCTGTTGCTGACGATGACGCTTCTGGCTGGCAGCCTGGATTCAGGAATGCTGGTCAGTGCAGCAGATTTTTCAGCAGATGACAGCATAGAACAGGCGGTGGAAGAAGAACCACAGTCAGCGGAGGAAAGCAGAGACGAGGAACTGACAGACGCAGAGGAGGAGCTGTCATTTGATGAAGCAGAGATCTCTGAGACGAGTGATGATTCTGGAGAAGATGAAGCAGAAATAACAGAGCCCGATGTGGACGAAAAAAATACTTCTTCAGAACTGGAAGAAGAGCCAGAACAGGAAGAGGAAGCAGAGCCGGAAAGCCTGACAGAAGATTTTGAGGCTGTGGATGACCAGGAAACAGAGTAAGCAAGTCTTGAGGATGGCAGCGAAGATGCGGAGCCTGCAGGGGCGGATAATACAGAATTTACATGGAACGGACTGAGCTGTGTTTCCAATGAAAAAGGTGAAGTTACGATCAAAGATGTTATTAATGATGATCATCGTGATCAGAATAACAATACGATAAAAAGTGACAGATGTTGGTATGTGGATGGTAATATCCCATCCTCTATCAATGGCCAGCCGGTAGTCCGGATCGATACCGGGGCATTTTCAGACTGCATTAATCTGACGAGTCTGAATATCCCGAATTCTGTAAAAGAGATTGGAAGAGGAGCTTTTTCCGGCTGTACATCCCTTTCTTCTATCCATATTCCGGATAATGGGGTGATGGTAGAGGCGGGCGCATTCCGTCAATGTACAAGCCTTACCAGTATCCATATTCCCGCATCAATGGTTACTCACGATTATGTGGGGGAAAGTCCGGCGTATCCGGGAATTTTTGCGGAAGATGCCGCTCTGACGACGATCACCTTTGGAGAAGGGATCACTAAGATTGCCAAAGGTTTATTTCTGCAGTGCTCTGGGTTGAGAAAGATCGTTGTTCCGGACACCGTGAAAAATATTGAGGCTTATGCGTTCAGGAGTTGTTCCGCACTTACGGAAGTGACTCTTCCGGAAGGTCTGGAAAATATTTACAATGGAGCGTTTTCCTACAGCAAACTGCTGACATCCATGAAGCTTCCGTCTACACTGAAATTTCTGGATGTAGGAGCCTTTTCCGGTTGTACAGGACTTACGACGATCAATATCCCAGACAAAATGAAGACTCATGATACCACAGCAGCGAACCGGCAGTGGCCAGGTCCTTTTAATGGCTGTACAAATCTTAAAAAGGTTACTCTTTCCCAAAAACTGGAAGGGATTGATTCGGAAGCTTTTCAGAACTGCAAAAACATGAAATTATCAGAACGAGAGCTTCCGAAAACACTGAAAAACATTGGGGATAATGCTTTCGCGGACTGTACAAGTCTGGAAAATGTTACACTTCCAGATTCAACAGAGTATCTTGGAATAAGTGTATTTTATAACTGCCAGGGACTGACGGAAGTGAACATTCCGGCCGGTGTGAATACAAGCGGAGCTACAGGAAATTACTATGATATGGGAGGCCCTTTTGCAGACTGTGTGAATCTGAAAAAGGTAACGTTTGGAAAAGGGATCAAGGAAATTCCGCAGGGACTGTTTTATCGATGTACGGGAATTGAGTCTATAGAAATTCCTTCAACAGTCACAACGGTCAGCTATATGGCGTTCGCGAGATGTGCAAATCTGCAGAAAGTTACGATCAACAGTGGTCTTAAACTTTTGGAAAAACAGGCGTTTTATAAGTGTGAGAAGCTGGAAAATCTTACCCTGCCATCTTCTGTGGAAGAAATCCGGGATTATGTTTTTGAGGATTGTAAATCACTGAAATGGGTTACCATTCCAGCAAGTGTAAAAACAATGGCCTGGTATAATGATATTACATATTTGGATGAGGAAGAGATTTTTGTTAATGTTTCATCTGACTTTGCGATCAAAGGTTTTACAGGCTCTTTTGCGGAAGCTTACGCGAAAAAATTCTCCATTCCGTTTGTTTCCATGGGAAGTATAACAAAAACTTCTTTTAAGATCACATTTAATAAGAATGCAAAGAATGCAAAACTGTCTTCCAAAGATAAAACAAAAACGGTGAAAAAAGGAAGCACTTATGGCAAACTTCCGACTCCGACCAGAACAAATTATTATTTTCTCGGATGGTACACCAAAGCTTCCGGTGGCAGTAAGGTGACTGCTTCTAAGGTATTTCAAGGAACAGGAAATCAGACCCTGTATGCACATTGGGCGAAAGCGGATCTCAGTAAAGCCACAGTGACCGTATCAAAGTCCAGCGTAACCTGGAACGGAAAAGCTCAGACACCAGGCGTAACCGTAAAGTTCTACGGAAACACCCTGAAGAACAATACCCATTACACAGTTTCCTATTCCGGCAATAGGGAACCGGGAAAAGCAACGGTAACGGTTAAGGGAAAAGGCTTATTTGGAAAAACAAAGAAAACAGCCAGGTTTACCATCAATAAGGCAACACGTACCCTGAATGTTTCCAATGTGATCAAAGCAAAAGCAAATAAAGGAAAAACTTTTGCGATCACAGTAAAGACCAATGGAAACAGTGGTGTGGATAAACCGAAGCCGACCTTTAAGAGCGGCAATACTTCCGTGGCAACGATAAAGGGAAATAAGGTAACTTTAAATAAAACAGGATATTCTGAGGTAACAGTTACAGTACCGGCTACGAAACATTATAAAGCAACATCAAAGAAGATCCTGGCAGTTCTCCAGGGAACACAGAGCATTACTCTGAACTGCGTCGGACTTAAGAAAGATAAGGCGGCAGATACTTATATTGCAGCGAATGATATCCTGGTAAAATCTCTTGGCGTAAAAACTCTGGATGGTGCCCAGGCTGTTTGTACGGTAAGTTCTGTTCCAAGTACGGCAGAAGCGCTGATGGGACAGGGGGACAAGCTTACTGCAAAAGGAAATGGAACGATAAAGATCAAGATCCAGACAAAGACAAGTAAGCATTATGTATATCCGCCAATAAGCAAGATGATCACAGTGAAGCTGAATGGTTTTCCAATATATGGAAAGATCTGGGGATACAGCCAGAACAGCAACGGAACCGTGACACTGACGAAATATTATGGGAACGGCGGAGCAGTAAAAGTGCCATCTTCCCTGAAGATCAATAATGCGTCAAAGAAAGTAACAGCTCTTGGAAACGGTCTTTTCAGGAATAAAACAACGATTACAACCGTAACACTTCCGGACAGTCTTACAAAGATTGGCGCGAATGCATTTGAGGGCTGCACAAAACTCACAACTCTGGAAATCCCGGATGCAGTTACCAGCGTAGGAGCAGCGGCTTTTTCAGGCTGTACAGCACTTAAGATGATCCGTATTCCGGACGGACTGACCAGTATCAGTAATGATATGATGAAAAACTGCCGTTCCATGAACGGGGAACTGTATCTGCCATCCAAAGTGACCAGTATAGGTACAGGAGCGTTCCAGGGATGTACGGGAATCACGAAAGTCCATGTATTTGGTTATCTGAAGAAAGTAGCGCAGAATGCGTTTGCCGGATGCAGCAGTATAAGTTCTGCGGCGTATGCCGGAACAAAGAGCGGCTGGGCAAAGATATCCTGGGCAGCAGGAAATGAAGTACTCAAAAATCTGAATACGATACAGTATTATATTTATGGTCCGTCAGATACCTATGGAGATGTTGGCATGACAGATGTAGAATTTATTTCCCAGCATCCGGACAGCCTCCAGAATCTGGGAATCTCCAAGATCACCAATGAGCTGGAGGACGAGACATATACGGCGTTAGCTTCTGTTTCCACACTTCAGATCTGGGTTTCTGCATTTAAGAGCCAGCTGGATGCCGGAAAACCGGATTATAAGGCAATGATGGAGAATCTGACAGGTGTGACTTATTCAGAGGATCAGCTGAATAAGATGATCGCACTGGAAATGCTCCAGAACATGAGCGGCGAGGAATGGAACACACCTGGAAAAAATGAAGAAGAACTGATCAGTACGATTTATAAATTTTTCGGAGAAAATAAGTCTGTCAGAGAGGAATTTCTCAAGGATGGAAACAAGAGATGGGCATTTTCCAGAGATCTTGCGAAAAATACACTCCTTGGAAAAGCAATAGGGGCCAATGAGATGAATGAATGCCTCAAAAAGATCAATGATAACTGGTCCAAGATTGAAAATGTGTATTCCGCAGCAGGAAAAAGCATTGATGCCTATGAATTTGTGATATCCTGGCTTATGATCATGCAGACAAATTACGATCAGATCCTGCAGTTGATGCAGCTGGTACCGCAGGACAGCGGATTGTTTACTGGTCTGACGATCCTGGAAAGATGGTACAGCAGAAATCTTTCTGAAATAGCGGTAGATTATATGACAGAAGCATCCTTAAAAGCGCTTGCAAAGGTAAACGAAAAGCTGGTGGGAACGGTTGTGGATGAGATATGGAAAGGGCATCGTCTGACCGCTTCTTCCTATACCTTTATTGCGGGTGTAGGATTTCGCTGTATTGGAAGTATCATTGATGTACCAACCATCAATGATTACAACAAAGCATGGCTTTCCGTCTGCAATACGAAAGTACTTAAGTTGAGGATGGAACAGCTGAGATGGCAGCTGGCGAACGGACAGAACGATGAAAGTACAAGATCAAATTTTATACTTACATGCAAAGCCTACTTCGCATCGCTGCGCCAGCAGATCAAGTATGCATCCAATACACTTTCGAAAGATAAGTCCAGGGATCTGAATTTCCGATTCAGTAAATACGAACCAGGACTGAACTATACCTCATACATAAAAGCAACCATAGCACAGTATCTGGAGCAGTAAAAAATATTTTTGAAAAAAAATAAAAAAACTTTCAAAAAACCCTTGACATTTTATAGGCCTTAGAGTATCATACATATTGTTGCAGCGGTGATACGAAATATCACAAAGGAAAAGCAACAAAGATGTGCGTTTAGCTCAGCTGGATAGAGCGTTTGGCTACGGACCAAAAGGTCGGGGGTTCGAATCCTCTAACGCACGTATGAAGCCTCTGGAATTGTTCCGGAGGCTTTTTTCATGTCTTGCAAGGATTAACCATTTGACTTTTCGAAGTTAAAATCTGAGCGTTTTCTAATTATATATTCTGATTTATTAATCCTGTATGTATATTTCTTTTTTATTTCCAAAAGAAAAATAAGTTTTTTTGTTACCATCAGTTGTTTTTTACGATATATAGTATGAGAAGGAAATTCCCTTTCAAAATACATAAAACTTTGGAGGATAATTTGTAAATGAAAGACAATGAGATCATATCTTTATTTGAGCTAAGGGATGAGTATGCGATCCAGGCATTAAGTGATAAATATCATCCGTACTGTTATAAAATTGCCT
Organism: Prevotella sp.; assembly: GCA_963616205.1. Taxonomy (GTDB): domain Bacteria; phylum Bacillota; class Clostridia; order Lachnospirales; family Lachnospiraceae; genus Blautia_A. The sequence goes on along the minus strand of CAVEKJ010000017.1, from coordinate 1,739 downwards.
GGAATCTGCTTACAAATAAAGAAGATTCAGAGGAATGTCTGAATGATACCTGGTTTTCGGTCTGGTCGCTGATTCCACCAAAACAGCCTTCTGTATTATCGCATTTTTGTGGAAGGATTACGAGAAACTTAAGTATTGACTGCCTGCGAAAAAAGTGTGCTGGCAGACGACCGGATCTACATATGGCGGATATTCTGGGTGAAATGGATAGTTTAAGTGTTACCTATACCATTGAAGACCAGCTGGCGGAAAAAGAACTGCTGGAAATTATCAATAATTTTCTGGGAAAAATGGATGCAGAAGACAGAGATATTTTTGTAAGAAGATACTGGTTTTTTGATTCTATTTCGGCTATTGCCAAAAGACATGGCATATCTGCCGGAAGTGTGAAAATGAACCTGTACCGGAGCAGAAAAAAACTGTTAAAGCTGTTGAAAAAGGAAGGAAAACACGTATGAAAAAATTTGATTTTTCAAAGGAATTTGGGAATATTGATTCAAAATATATCAACGAAGCAGAAGGAGAATGGAAAGGAAAGAAAAATATCTGGACGCCAGCATTTTGGGGTAAACTGGCAGCAGCCTGTGTGACTCTGGCCTTGATTTCAGCTGTTTTATCAAATCCGAAAGTGCAGGCTGCGATTAAAAATCTAGCTTTATCAATAGGAGAGACACTGGGATTTCAAAAAGAAATTGAGTCCTATACGGAGGTTTTAAACTTATCCCGAACGAATCAGGGGATCACTGCGAACTTAAAAGAAGTTGTTTTAGATGAGGGCGTTTTACTGTTTGAGTTATATGCAGAAATCGATAATACGGAAGGAAATCAGCAGGAAAAAGCAGCACATAGGTTATCGTTTGACAATATGGGAATTGATCTCGACAGGGATAAAACTACAATAAATGGTGAAAAGCTGGATATCTATGCGAATGGGGATTATCTTCCCTATTCTGTAGAAGATATATTAAATACAGATACAAGTGACAGGGAATATGATCGTGTACAGGAATGCCGTTTTCATGCCCCAACGGATCTTGGCGAAAATCCGGAGATACATCTTGTACTTACGGCTTTTGATTACGATGATTGGGAAAAATCAATAGCGGAATTTACATTTGATTTTACGATTTCCCGTGAGAAAATCCTGAAACAGACAACTCATAAAAAGCTTGAAAATATTTCTGCCCGGACAGAAGAAGGAAAAGTGGTACTGAAAGAATTGTACATGAATAAGCTCCAGAGCATTATTTCAGCAGAAGTACCGGAAAAACTGTTCCAAAATTATGATGTCGAATTGCGTGGAACAGACAGTAAGGGGAACAAAGTGCGATATCAACTGACAGATGATGCAAAAACGGAGGATACCATCAATAACTGGAAATTTAAAACAGATTTCTGGGTACTCTATGAGGAGGATGGAAATAAAGAAAGACCGGAACTGCCTGATCCGGACAGCAAATATCTGGATTTACAGCTTTATCTGAGATCCAATAATTTACCGGAAGATTCGGCTGAAAGCAGCATTGTGAAGAAAACGGATACAGATGGTGACGTTTATATCGAAGAAGAAGGAAAAGCATATGATATGAATGATGATTTTGGCTGGGAGGCTGTTGGAGAGAAGATATGGATCGATATTAGATAAGAAATGTGAATGACAGTTCTGGCGTAAAAGAGAATCTGGATCTGAACAGGATTGTGGAAGTGATCGATCAGATTGTAGATGTGCTTCCAGATAT
>CAVEKJ010000016.1:0-21175 GCA_963616205.1 Prevotella sp. | reverse complement strand
ACTCAAAGTTGCGAAGCCCGCTTTTCCCCCTCGCGCTCCCCCTTTCCGGGCACGCTTTTTTAGGCGTACGTTGTGGAATGCGCTACGTTATTGGAAGGGCGATGTACTCTAGGCTGTCGAAGCCGTCAGGCTAAGCCGATGGGTGGGGTCGGACGGGAAAGCGGCCCGCGTAGCGGGCCTGTTCCCTGGTTTTTGGCATAAAATTACAGGTTGTCTAGGTGGAAAGTGATGGAATGCAGATATTGAATGAGTCGATTTGGTAGAACAGCCGCTCATATCGGCACAACCTACAACATCCAACAAAGTCGAATCCATCGCCCCGCCAACAAAGCAACACATTCCACAACGCAGAACAGCGGCGTGGCCGGGAGGGGAGGAGCGCGAGGAGGGGAGTATGGCCTTCGCAACTACGAATGCTTCCCCTCCTCGCACCTGCCGCATGCCGAAATGCTCCATCCCGGAAGGGAAAACACCTGCTACATGCAAAATGCTCCATCCCGGAAGGGAAAACACCTGCCGCATGCAAAAATGCTCCCCCCCCTGGAAAGGGATTCACTTCCAATTGATTTCATGCTAGAATAAAAAGAGAATAACAGGAAAAAGAATAATAAGAAAAACAATAACAAGAAAAGAATAATCAGGAAAAGAGGAAATTACATCATGGTAAAACAGAACATCGTCTTCGTAGAAAACACCCCAGGCAGCCTGCAGAAGGTCACAAAAATTCTCGCAGAGAATCAGATCGACATCTACGGCTTTGGCTGCTTTGACGCACCGGAGTTCGCAAATTTCCGTATGGTATGTGACGATCCGGAAAGAGCGGATCAGATCATGGCTGAGCATGGATACATGACCCGTATCACGCAGGCCATCCTGGTAGACCTTCAGGACGAGATCGGCGGTCTGGACAAGCTCTTAAGTGTCATGGGCGACAGCAACGTAAACCTTCATTACATCTACACTTTCTTCCACAGAGGCCTGAAAGTTCCGGTAGCGATCATGCACTGTGAGGATCTTCTGGTTGCAGAGAGCGTTCTCCGCAGCAACGGCTTCAAGGTTCTGGACCGTCTGGTAGATCCGGATGGAGCAGCAGAGGCGTAGGCACAGGCCGTGTCTGCAGATTTTTATAAAAAAATGGACTTTTCAGGCTGTTTGTATTATACTCGTCTAAAGCATAAATATGCATTGTAACGCATGAACACGGCAGATGGGGGAGACAATGGCTGTATTTTGGATAAAGCTGGCAGAGAAAATAATCAGGATAGATTCCATATATGAATACGTGGCGCAGATGTGTCAGCCATATCTGTGTGAGCCGGCAGAGCCGGATATCCGTGTGGCATGTACAGAAGCGGATATCGCACATGAGAGAAGCAGGGTAAAGAGCGGCGAGGTATATGGAGACGATTATCTCGAATCACTGGCAGTATACCGCCAGATCGCGGAGCAGATGACCATGTATTCCACCTTTCTTATGCATGGTGCCGTGGCAGCAGTAAAGGGCGAGGCCTACATGTTCACAGCCGCCAGCGGCATAGGAAAGACGACCCGGCTGAAGGGCTGGCTGGAGCAGATCGAGGATTCCAGTGTTGTAAACGGAGACAAGCCCCTTCTTAAGGTGACAGACCATGAGATCCTTGCCTGCGGGACGCCGTGGTGCGGAAAAGAAAAGCTGCATACAAATTCAGTCGTTCCTCTCCGTGCGATCATCCTGCTGGAACGCGGAGAAAAGGAGAAGCTTCGCAGGATCACATTTTCAGAAGCCTTTGTGAAGCTTCTGGAGCAGAGCTACCGTCCGGAAAAACCGGACGCCATGGTCCGGACGCTCCGGCTCATAAAAGCACTCGATGGCAGAGTACAGTTCTTCCGGTACAGCTCCTGCCTTGAGGATATGGATCTCAGGAGGGTCTACGAACAGACAGCGCCAGAGAAGAGCGCCGGATAACCGGTCGGAAGCACAAACAGTGAACACGTTACATAATACCAGAGGGTAAACAGAAGGAGGCAGAATACATTGAAGTTAAAGTACACATTTGAAATGATGGAGCTTGATGATCAGCAGATGGCAGTTCCCGTAGGAGAGGGAGCCGATGAATTTCACGGCATACTGAAGCTGAATAAGAGTGCGACGGCGATCTTCGAACTCCTGAAGGAAGATACGACCGAGGATGCGGTCATCGCGAAGCTCCTTGAGTCTTATGATATCGAAGAGGACGAGCTGAAGACTTATGTTCATGAATACATAGAAGAACTGAAAGGGTCAGGGTTTGTAGAATGATGCAGATAATTAAGAAAGCCTCTTCACGGATCGCGAAAGCCTGGGGCAGTCAGAAAATCAAGGATACGCAGTACCGTCTGCTCCGCTATACCCTCAGTGAAGACTATGAGGAAGGACTGCTCCTGCACAATGCCATGACAGGAGAGCTCCTGAAGCTCGACGAAAAGGAAAAAGCCTTCCTGAACAGCCTGCCACAGACCGTTCCGGAAGAGTATAATGCCCTGATAGAGAAACACTTCCTGGTTCCTGTGGAATATGATGAACAGAAAGCAGTCGCACAGCTTCGCCGGATACTGAGAGTCCTGAACAGGAGCAGCAGTATCACCAGTTATACGATCCTGCCGACCACACACTGTAATGCGAGGTGTTTTTACTGTTATGAATGTAATTATGAACATGTACATATGACGGAAGAGCGTGCGCATGAGGTCGTACAGTATATCCTTGACCACAGCGACGGGAAGAAACTCTCGATCGGCTGGTTCGGCGGCGAACCGTTGGTGGGTGTCCGGATCATTTCGCAGATATCCCGTGAACTTACTGAGAAAGGCGCAGAGTTCACTTCCCACATGATCAGCAACGGTGCACTTTTTAATGAGAAAATGGTGAAGGAAGCCGTTGATCTGTGGAAACTTCAGGATGTGCAGATTACCATAGACGGGACAGAGGAAATCTACAACAGAGTCAAGGACTATATCAGCATGAAGGGAAGCCCCTATCAGACTGTGCTCGGGAATATCCGCCTGCTCTCAGAGGCCGGGATTCACGTATCCATCCGGATCAATCTGGGCTTTCACAATGAAGCGGATACCAGGACGCTGATCCGTGAACTGAGTGAACGCTTCGCAGACTGTGACAATGTGACCATGTATGTCCATGAACTCTTCGATGGCGAGGGAACGGATCCACACCTCTATACAGAGGAGGAGAAAGAACACCTCATGAATCTGGTGACGGAGTTTAACGATTATGCGGCAGAGAATGGAAAGTACCTGAAGAAACGGGAACTTCCATTTCTGACAATTGCACATTGCATGGCTGACAATGACAGATCCGTGATCATACAGCCGGGTGGAGAGCTGACCAAATGTGAGCACAGTGCGGCAGTCGAGAAATTTGGAAGCATTTACTCCGATGAATGGGATAAGGAGAACCTGCAGGGATGGAAACAGTATGCCACACTGGAAGAGTGTGAGAACTGTCCTCTGTATCCGTCCTGCATCTATCCGGTGAAATGTCCGAGTACGGGGGAATGCCGCGCTGGAATGAAGCGGAAAAAAATTGAAGAAGTGAGGGAGTCGATGTTGTATGCGGCTGAGCAGAGTGAAAAACAGAGCAGGGATTCAGAGTAATCTGGCTGTTTTCAGGAAAAAAGTACCTGGGATTCCGGTATAAGCAGCAGAGATGTTAAGATTTACAGGAATTATGGGCAGGAATCAGCTTTCTTATCTTATAGTTCGTATAAATAAGTGCAAGAAGTCGAAGCTTCCTGATACACCTGTTAAGAAAAGGCGGTGGGATGATGAGAGCAGAGTCTGGATATCATGAAGACTGCCCGATATGGGAATCCGGAAGTAAGAGACAAAATAATTGCAGAAAGGAGGTGAATATAATGAAATTCGAGAAACCGAAAATGGAGACAGTTACATTCGATGCAGAGGATGTGATCGTTACAAGTGGGGGGGGGAAGCCTTGCGATCCTGACTGGGCTTCTGGTTGCAATCCTGTCGCTAGTTGGAAACCAGATATATGTCCGGCTGCCGGAACTACGTGTATAGGTGGTTATTCAAAGTAAAACTGAACAGGTTTTACGAAAAGCTTACCATATCTGATATCGCAGACAGTCATGTTCTTGCAGGATATGGTCTGAATGATCTGTCAATAAGGTTCTGATCAGGGAGTGCCAGTTTCGGTATATGTCGGTCTGGTATTCCCTGATTTTATATTTCCTGTTTTCGGAATAACAGCCAGTTTTTTCACTCATAAGTAACAAAATTTCACAGAAAGCTTGCCACAGAAGGTTCTGGTAGAGTATAATGTCTTAATAGAGAAGTATTTTCTCGTACCGGTCGGATCAGGACAGAGTACCTGCGAAAACAGATGACAGATAAGAAAGGTGAATATTATGAAAAAAATGAAATTTGAAAAGCCTGAGATGGAAAAGGTGATGTTTGAAGCTGAGGATGTGATTGTGACGAGTGGCAGATGCACGTGGGATTGTGTACATGTATGTGAAGTGGACTGTAAAGATGTATGTAGCCCTGATTGTCGATATGTACTGTAAAATTGATAGAAGCGGTAAGGTCTGTATGAGATAATTATTCAGAAAAAGTGTGGTTAAAAAGCAAACGATGGAAATAGTAACATTTGAGTCAGAGATTACACTTTGATTTGTTACAGTGAATACCGACAGAGCAGGGGACAGAAAAATATTGTAAAAAACACATAAAATGTCAGCCCCTTGTGCAGAGCGCTTCGTATAAAGAACCAACAACAATCAAAAAGGGTGATAAAAAGGAGGAAATACCATGACAGACAAAAAAGTAGAATTAAGAGACGAACAGATGGATGGAGTTATGGGCGGAATCAGCTATAATACATTTGATAAGACGATTGGAAAGACTGGTGGACCAAAGGATTACAAATATGATGATCTGGCTGCTGTTCAGGCCTGGCTTGACAGCCATATAAGTGAAGCTTGTAAAGGGAGGTCTATTGATGAAAGAGAAGAATACTTACTCAATGGCCTCATCGCCGCAGGCCTGATCCACAAATAATCCACCCGTCAAAATTAATACCATTACAGAGGACGTATGAAAAAAGCCGGCTTTTCATACGTCCTTTTTTCAGGGCTGGTTTTTCAGAACAAACTGAGATCAGCCATTTACGGGGAAAGAAGGATTGACATGGAGTCTGATTCGTTATACGATGTCAGAGGATTAGTACAGGAGGTGGAATTTGATGAAAAAGGGAATAGCATTGCTTCTGGCGGGAGTGCTGGTATTTGGAACAAGCGGGTTTCAGAATGTGTTCGTCCGGGAAGTAAAAGCGGAAGAGAATGAAGGAAGCACGGATGGTGAGACAGAGGATGCACCGGCGTTGTCGGTTGAAGTACAGACGGTTTCAACAGGAGAAACGGACATGGATTATATAACATTTGGAAATGGTGATAAGAAATTTGTGATCATTCCAGGCTTATCCGTACACAGCGTTATGGGACTGGCTGATTCGATCGCAGAAGCATATGAAGCTTTTACAGAGGATTATACAGTATATCTGTTTGACAGACCGGAAGAACTGAAGGAAGATACTACGATCAGAGACCTGGCATCAGAGACAGCAGAGGCAATGAAGGCTCTGGATATAGAAGATGCATATCTGTTCGGGGCTTCCCAGGGAGGTATGATCGCACAGTATCTTGCAATCGATCATCCTGAGCTGGTGAATCGGATGGTTCTTGGTTCAACGCTTTCAAGACCTAATGCCACCTTTGAAAAGGTGGCAGGTGAGTGGATCCAGATGGCAGAAAAGAAAGATGAAGAAGGGTTGATTGGCGGTTTTGTCGATGATGTTTATTCAGAAGCAACGCTGGAAACGTATCGTGACACCCTGATTTCTTCCAATCTGGGAATTACCGATGAGGAATATCAGCGTTTTATCATCCTGGCAAAAGCCTGCCTGAGCTTTGACTGCTATGAGGAGCTTGGATTGATCACATGTCCGGTTCTGGTTCTTGGCTCAGAAGGAGATCAGGTGGTAACGGCAGAGAGCTCAGAGGAACTTGCGGATGCACTTGGCTGTGAACTTTATCTCTATGATGACAGCTATGGACATGGTGTCTACGACGAGGCTTCTGATTACAAACAGCGCTGTCTGGATTTCTTTGCAGAAGAGGAGTAACCGCAAGGGTGCGGCAGAGGCAGAGCAGCAATAACCCTGGTAATAGCTGGAGTTTTAACAGGAATTATAAATAGTTTTATTGAAGATGATAATGTCAGTGGAGCAGTTTCCAGAATTATTATAAGTATATTCGTGATATTATTATTCTACAATAAAGCTAACTTCAGATATAATTTCAGCGGTTTTAAATTAATGTTACCTTTACTGCTGTTCGGATTATACAAAATCCCATTATGTTTTTATACGCAGGGAGAAGTATCTGATATATTAACAGGGATTATCTGTGGCCTGGCACCGGGAATTTATGAGGAATTTTTATTCAGAGGAATATTCATAGACAGGTTGAGCAGAAAATATAAAAGTAATGTAAAAATAGTATTGGATACATATTCATATCGAATCCGACCAGCTCCTCCCTGCTTCTGCTTCTGGTGGTTATATTATGTGTGTTTGAGGCAGTGTATGGGATTTTATTGTCAAAAAAATGTGAAAATACAGCCTGAAAAGGCTAACCTGCTTATTATGGAGAGAGGAAGTAACAGAATGAAGAAGAGAATTTTAACAGCAGCATTGATTTTTACCCTGCTCCTGGCTGTGACAGGCTGTGGGAACAAGTCTGAGATCACGATTTCCCTGGATGGAATTGGTGATTATGAGGTTACGGAGATACCGTCAGGGCTTGTGAATTATTCCACGAATGACAACGTGATCACGGTAACTGTAAAGAAGAACGGAAATTACGATTTTAAAGTTAAGGATGAAGACGGAAAAGAGTATTCCTTTACACTGAAGTACGAGAACAAAAAGGTAGAGGCACAGACAGACGATGATATTGCAGTGAATCTTGGCATGAAATAATAAAGAAAGCTTACGGAAAGCTTGCTATATGGGATTTCCGTGAAGTATAATATTCCTGCAGGAGACTGACCAAAGGGACTTTGCTTATGCAAAGTCCCTTTGTGGAACTGAAAGGAAGGCAGGGATCAGCCTGTCGGGAATGAATGAGAGCATGGTAAAGAGGTAATATATATGGCTGAAGAAAGAGATCATTCGATATTTAGAAAGAAAAGTACGGAGTACATTGATTCTCCGGAGAAGCTGGATCACTATCTGCATGTGACGAATCCCGGTGTCTGGGCACTTCTGCTGGCGGTATTTATTCTGCTGGTGGGATTCTGCGTGTGGGGAGCGACAGGGAAGCTTGAAACGCATGCGACGGTGGCAGTCCAGGCGGAGAACGGGCGATGCGTGGCATATATTCCCGAGAATATACTGAATACGATGGTGAAGATCGGCAAGATCACAGTGGAAGAGGAGGAATACAGCCTGGATTTCGCCAGCCCGGAGCCGATGACCGTTACGGACAGTACGAATATCTATTTGCGTCTGGCCGGAGAGCTGAATCTGGGAGATGTGGTATATCAGGTGCCTCTTGAGGGAACCCTGGCAGACGGAATGTATCACTGCACCGTCACTACGGAGACGATCTCACCGATGGAACTTTTACTGAACTGATTTATGAAATGGGAGTACAGGCATTATGCGTACAGATAAGATTAAGAAGCCTATTACGAAGAGGGTTGCGAGAGTCCCGGTGATCATGCAGCTGGAGATGCTGGAATGCGGTGCAGCCTGTCTGTCCATGATCATGGGCTATTATGAGAAATGGATCACGCTGGAGCAGGCTCGTGTAGACTGCGGGGTGTCGAGAGACGGCTCCAGTGCGAGAAATATACTGCAGGCGGCCCGAAGCTATGGTATGGAGTGCCACGGATACCGGATGGAGCCGGAGGTTCTTCTGGAGGAGGGTTCTTTTCCGTGCATCATACACTGGGGATTCAACCATTTTGTAGTGCTTGACGGCTTCACAGGGAAAAAAAAGGGAAAGAAAAAAGCGGTGCTGAATGATCCGGCGAGAGGTCGTGTGAAAGTACCGTGGGAGGAGTTTGACCGGAATTTTACCGGAGTCTGCCTGACGATCGAGCCCGGAGAGGGCTTTATGCCGGAGGGACGCAGAAAATCCGTGTGGGATTATGCAAAGGAGAGGATGGCCGGGACGGGTGTGGCGGTTAATTTTGTGATCCTTACCACAACGATCATCGCTCTTCTGACGGCGATCCAGCCGGTATTTAACCAGGTATTCCTGGATTATCTTCTGACAGGAGAGAGCAGTGCATGGCTGTGGCCCTTTATCATAGTGCTCAGTGTTTTTTCGGGGATCATCGTTCTTATGAACTGGGTCAATGCGATCTACGGACTGAAGATTCAGGGGAAGATGGCCGCAGTGGGAAGCTCCTCCTATCTCTGGAAGCTCATGCGCCTGCCCATGCAGTTCTTTGACCAGAGGCTTCCGGGTGATCTGGCCGAGAGACAGGCTGCGAATGCTTCGATCGCCGGAGTTCTGGTGAATACCTTCGGTCCGCTGATGATCAATACGGTGATGATGGTTTTTTACCTGGTCATCATGATACGCCACAATCTGTTTCTGACACTGATCGGCGTGGGAGCGATCTTTATCAATATGTTCCTCTCTGCGGTGATCACCGAGAAACGGATCAATATCCAGCGTGTCCAGCTGCGTGACCAGAGCAAGTTTTCCAGTGCGGTAGTTGCGGGGATCGATATGATCGAAACCATCAAGGCCAGCGGCGCCGAAAAGGGATATTTTGGACGTATCGCAGGGTATCAGGCCAGTGTCAATGCACAGCAGATGAAATATGCCAGACTGAACCAGTGGCTGGGGATGCTCCCGGGACTGTGCAGCTCTCTGACGAACCTGGCGGTGCTGGGCTATGGTGCGGAGCTTGTTCTCGAGGGAAATATGACCATCGGTATGGTGATGGCATTTCAGGGCTTTCTGAGTGCTTTTACCACACCGGCTACCTCTCTGATCTCTGCAGGACAGTCCCTGCAGGAAATGGTCACGCAGATGGAACGTGTGGATGATGTTATGAGCTATCCCAATGATGAGTGGTTTACAGACCGGCAGACAACCAGGACGTGTGGGCGGCTGTCCGGGCATGTTGTGATGAGAAATGTGACCTTTGGATATTCCAGGCTCGACCCGCCTCTTATAGAGAATTTTTCCATGGAGGTTAAGCCGGGGCAGAAGATCGCATTTGTAGGCGGTTCGGGCTGCGGGAAGTCCACGCTGGTGAAGCTGCTCTCGGGACTCGGCCGGGCATGGTCGGGTGAGATAGAATTTGACGGCACCGATATTTCTGAGATTGACCGTGATATATTTACAGGCTCGGTATCCGTGGTGGATCAGGAGATCATTCTTTTTGATGATACGATCGCAAATAATATATCCATGTGGGATACTACGATGGAGGACCAGGATATCATGCAGGCTGCGAAGGATGCACAGATCCATGACGACATTATGAGAGACGGCGGATACCAGTGCAAAATTCTTGAGGGCGGCCGCGATATGTCCGGCGGCCAGAGGCAGCGTTTGGAGATCGCCAGGGCACTGGCACAGAATCCTTCGATCTGTATTCTGGATGAGGCGACTTCGGCTCTTGACGCAAAGACGGAGCATGATGTGGTCAGTGCGATCAGTGCGAGGGGAATTACCTGTATTGTTGTTGCGCACAGGCTTTCCACCATCCGTGACTGCGATGAGATCGTGGTAATGGAGCACGGGCATGTGGTGGAACGGGGTACGCATGAGGAGCTTATGGCCCTTGGCGGTGCCTATACAAGGCTTGTCACAAATGAGTAAGAGGGAGAGTTTCATGGCAGGATTTGACGAACAGATTAAAAATCGTATAAAACATGAGGATGAGCTCCTGACAGAAGCATTTCAGGATATTTCGAAGGCGGTGGCCCACCGTAAGATCGGTGGCAGCTTCTATGAGAATGGCAGAGATATGAAGGACGCGGTATCTCAGCTTTTAAGATATTTTGATGTGAGGGAGCGGGAGGTACCCAAAGAGCTGACGACTCTGGAGGAGCGGCTGGATTATCTCCTGTCCTCCTCCGGCATTTATTACCGGGAGGTGCATCTGGAGGAAGGCTGGCACAGGGATGCCATGGGTGTCATGATGGGGACCATGAAGGAAGACGGGGCGGTCATTACGATCCTGCCGGGAGAGGGCGGAGGATATCTCTATGTGAATCCCCATACCGGCAGAAAGACGTGGATCACCAAAAAGGAAGAGCAGAAGATCCACGGTGACGCATATTGCTTTTACCGTCCGCTGCCGATGAGAAAGCTGAGGGCGTATGATATCTGGAGATATATGAAGGACTGTCTGACAACCTGGGATCTTCTGAATTTCTGCACGGCGGCAGGGATCATTTCGGCTGTGGGTCTGCTCCTTCCGCGGCTTAACAGGCTTCTGACCGGCACCGTAGTCTCCTATGGAAACACACGTCTGCTGCTTGCGGTTATGATTTTTATGACCTGTATTACGATCAGCCTCAGTGTGTTTACGTCGATCCGGCAGCTGCTGGTGACCCGTATCGGCACGAAGCTTACAACCAGTCTGGTATCTGCCACGATGATGCGTGTAATGTCGCTGCCGGCTGATTTCTTTAAGAATTATACAACCGGCGAGCTGAATGAATATCTGAATTACATGTCAAAAATCTGCGATACCGTCGTGAACGGACTGTTTGTGACGGGGATTACCGGCGTATTTTCTCTCATATATATGGTGCAGGTATTCACCTTTGCAAGGGCACTCGTAATACCATCACTGATCGTAACGGCACTCACACTGCTCGTCAGTATGCTCACGGCCTCCACCCAGATGGCAATCAATCGCGTGCAGATGCAGGTGGCCGCCACGGAAAGGGGTGTCGTTTATTCGCTGATAACAGGAATCCGCAAGATACGTCTCGCCGGAGCGGAAAAAAGAGCCTTTTCCAGGTGGGCCAGATATTATGCCAGAGAGGCAGAGCTTCAGTATGATCCACCGGTACAGATCAAACTGAGTCGGGTAATTACCACTGCGATTTCGCTTGGCGGTACGGTATTTATCTATTACACCGCTGTAAAGAGCCATGTATCGGTGGCGGATTACTATGCATTTAATTCCTCCTATGCTTACATAACAGCCGCTTTTACAGCACTGGCTTCTGCCGCCACTACAGTTGCGGCGATCCGTCCGGCGATCGAGCTTGTCCGTCCTCTGATGGAGGCGGAACCGGAGGGCGAGGATGACCTGGAGTCGGTTACTGACCTGGAAGGGGCGATTGAGATTGCGAATGTGTCCTTCCACTACGGTCAGGATAGTCCGCTGATCCTGGATGGACTGTCTCTGAGCATCCCGGCCGGTCAGTATGTGGCTGTAGTGGGTCGGACAGGATGCGGAAAGTCCACGCTTATGCGGCTTCTTCTTGGCTTTGAAAGACCGACAAGGGGAAGTATTTACTTTGACGGCAGGGATACGAGAACGCTGGATATGCGCTCCGTCCGTAAAAAAATCGGTACAGTTATGCAGGATGGAAAGCTGTTTCAGGGCAGTATCTTCGAAAATATTATCATAGCGAACCCGACGCTCACCATGGAGGATGCCTGGGAGGCGGCAGAAATGGCCGGAATCGCAGAGGATATCCGCCGTATGCCCATGGGGATGCAGACTCTGATCTCCGGTATCGGCGGCGGTATTTCCGGCGGGCAGAGGCAGAGACTCATGATCGCCAGGGCAGTGGCGGCAAAGCCGAAGATCCTCTTTCTGGATGAGGCGACGGCCGCACTGGACAATATCACACAGAAGCATGTGTCGGAATCGCTGGATCAGCTTCACTGTACCCGTGTGGTCATAGCACACAGATTATCTACGATCCGTCACTGCGACCGTATCCTCGTACTTGACAGGGGACGTATCATAGAAGACGGCACCTACGAGGAGCTCATGGAAAAGAAAGGCTTCTTCGCGGAGCTGGTCGAAAGGCAGAGGGTATAGTGAAGCTCCGGAGAATCGGAAGAAAGGCACTAAGATGGTGGAAAGATGACATATGAAGAGCTTTTGGAACGGGACGGCAGGCTTGTCTGTACAAATAAAGGCGTATCGATGATGCCTCTTCTCAGGGCAGACCGGGATGTGATGATAATAGAAGCATGCACAGGAAAGCAGATCAGAAAATATGACGCCGTACTGTTCGTGCGGCCCGGCAGACCCGGCGTATCAAAACATGCCTACGTGCTGCACCGGGTACTGCGGGTCAATCCCGACGGAACATTCTGGATTGTGGGAGACAACTGCTGCGCAGGAGAAACCGTCAGTCCCGGACAGATTCTGGGGAGACTGCAGGCAGTGGTGCGGGATGGCAGGCAGATCGAGGTAACAGAACGCAGATACCGGTGCTACGTCTATCTGTGGTGTGCCCCCTGGCCGGTGCGTTTTGTTCTGCTGCGCGGGAAGGCATTCCTCCGGAAATGCCTCCGGTTCGTGAAACGTATTTGCAGTCTGTGAAACATATTTACAATCTGTGAAACGTATTACGGTCCGGCAGTGAGAGAAGATGGCATCTGTGACAGACTGAACGAAGAGATCGGAGCAGACAAGATCTTTGAGGTATCCGGCAATTCCCTTCAGCCATCCTACACAACCGCAAAGATCCTCTGGTATAAAGAAAATCTCCCGGAGGTTTACAAAAAAATCGACAAGATCTTGCAGTCCAACAGCTACATTGCCTACAAACTGACCGGCGTGATGAGCCAGGATGTTTCACAGGGTTATGGCCTGCACTGCTTTGACATGCGAAAAGCAGCCTGGGATGAGGATATGAGTGAAAAACTTGGAATCCCTATGGAATTTCTTCCGGAGATCTGTAACTGCGACCATGTTGTGGGAACGGTTACAGAGAAGGCTGCAGAGGAATCCGGCCTTGCAGTGGGAACACCGGTTGTTGCCGGCGGACTGGATGCGGCATGTGGAACGCTGGGGGCCGGAGTTATCCATCCCGGTGAGACCCAGGAACAGGGCGGACAGGCTGGCGGCATGAGTATCTGCATGGACGAGTATAAGGCAGATCCCAGACTGATCCTTGGTTATCACGTTGTTCCGGGACAGTGGCTCCTGCAGGGAGGAACTACCGGTGGCGGCGGTGTTATGCGCTGGTTTGAACGCGAGTTTGCAGATTATGAGCGTTCCGTAGCGGAGGAAAAAGGCTCTTCCCTGAACCAGCTCAATGAGATCGCAGAAAAAATTGCTCCAGGCAGTGATGGTGTGGTATTCCTTCCATACATGTCCGGCGAGCGTTCCCCAATCTGGAATTCCAACGCCAAAGGCGTATTCTACGGTCTGGATTTTGCCAAGACAAAGGGTCATATGGTACGTGCCTGCATGGAAGGCGTGGCACTTTCCCTGAAACATAACCTTGAGGTGGCAAAAGAGGCAGGGGCAGATGTGGAAGTTCTCCGTGCAATGGGCGGATCTGCCAATTCTCTTCTCTGGACCCAGATCAAATCCGACATTACCGGAAAGCCCATCGTAGTACCGTCCTCAGACACGGCGACAACTCTTGGTGCGGCAATCCTGGCAGGCATTGGTGTTGGAATGTATAAAGATTACGATGAGGCCATCCGCCTTACCGTAAAAGAAACAAGAAGACATGAACCGAACCCTGATAACAGGGCCGTTTATGAGAAAACCTATAAAACCTATCTAAATCTCTATAAATCTCTTGAACCTATGATGAGAAATGAGGAGGAAAAAGAATCATGAAAGCAGCAGTAGTAGTAGCAAATGAAGATGTCCAGTATCAGGATGTGGAAGAACCACAGGTAACACCGGGCCATGTAAAGATCAAAGTAAGATATTCCGGAATTTGCGGATCGGATATCCCACGTGTTTTAAATCACGGTGTACATTTTTATCCGATCGTACTTGGACATGAGTTCTCCGGTGATGTTGTGGAAGTCGGAGAAGGCGTTACAAAGGTAAAAGTCGGCGACCGTGTATCCGGTGCACCACTTCTTCCATGTATGAAATGTGACGACTGCCAGAAAGGTAATTACTCCCTCTGCAAACATTACAGCTTCATCGGTTCCAGAGAACAGGGAGCAAACGCAGATTATGTAGTAGTTCCGGAGAAAAATGCAGTACCATTCGCAGATAATGTTCCATATGAGCAGGGTGCCATGTTCGAGCCTGCAACTGTAGCCATCCACGGCGTATTCCAGAACGATTACCACGGCGGTGAGTATGTAGCCATCCTTGGCGGCGGTACTGTTGGTATGTTCACCATGCAGTGGACAAAGATCTTCGGCTCCAAGAAAGTGGTAGTTTTTGATATCAGTGATGAGAGACTTGCCCTTGCAAAACGTCTCGGCGCAGATGAAGTCATCAACACAAAAGAAGAAGGATACATGGAAAAAGCCATGGCCATCACAGGTGGAAAAGGATACGGCTTCGTATTCGAGACAGCCGGACAGGTTCCGACCATGCATATGGCATTTGAGCTTGCCGCAAACAAAGCCCATGTATGCTTCATCGGTACTCCTCATGAGAATCTTACCTTCACACCAAAGCAGTGGGAGAACATGAACCGTAAAGAGTTCAAGCTTACCGGTTCCTGGATGTCCTACAGTGCACCATATCCGGGACGTGAGTGGGATCTGACTGCTCATTACTTTGCAACCGGCCAGCTGAAATTCGATCCTGGTTTCATCTACAAGAAAATCCCGATGAGTCAGGCACAGGAAGCATTCCAGCTGTTTAAGACACCGGGCCTTGTAAAAGGAAAGATCCTTCTTTCCAATGAGGAAGACTGATATGATCCTGACAGTAACCTTAAACGCTGCTATTGACAAGCGTTATGTAGTGGATGATTTTAAAGTGGGCGAAGTGAACCGTGTACGTGAATGCACCTATGTTCCCGGCGGAAAGGGACTGAATGTCTCCAAGCCGGCGTCTATTTACGGTGCCGAAGTGGTTGCCACTGGTTTTGTTGGCGGCCACGCAGGCAACTATATTGAAGATGCCCTGAAACCTTTTGGTATCAAGAGTGCTTTTTATCATGTGGATGCGGAGAGCCGTTCCTGCATCAATATCTGGGATGAAGTAAACCATGTGCAGACCGAATTCCTGGAGCCTGGATTTACTCTTACCGAAGAGGACTTTAAGGGATTTGAAAAAAAATTCCGTGAGCTTGTAAAAGACGCCTCCGTTGTGGCAATGTCCGGAAGCGTACCGAAGGGACTTAACGGAAGTGCTTACCAGCGCCTTGTAAAGATTGTCAAAGATGCCGGAAAACCGGTGATCCTGGATACCAGTGGAAAACTCCTGGAAGAAGGAATCAAGGTAGCACCGACACTGATCAAGCCAAATATCGATGAGATCCGTATGCTGACAGGAAAACACTGCGACGATATCAATGATATCATTGAGGCAGCAAAAGCCATTCATGCAGGCGGTGTGGAGATCGTAGCGGTTTCTCTTGGAGCAGATGGTTCCCTGGCAGTTGGCGAGGAAGGAATTTTCCGTGCCATCGTTCCGAAGATCGATGCGGTGAATACTGTAGGATGTGGAGATTCCATGATCGCAGGTTTTGCCCTCGGATTAAGCGAAGGACTTTCCCTGGAGGAAACCCTGCGCAGGGCCAGCGCGATCTCAGCAGCTGCAGCCATGCGTGAGGAGACAGGATTCTTTGTGATGGAAGATATGGAGAAACTTCTTCCGCAGATCGAGATCAAAAAATTATAGAGGCTATAAAATAAGAAATTTTTTTCATAAAAGGAGATGTAAAGATGGCAGAAGTTATCAATCCGGCAATCGTGCCGAAAGTGACACTTCCTTCCGGCGAGCAGGTTCCATGTGTCGGAATGGGAACATTCGGTTCCGACCGTGTATCCGCGGAAGATGTATCTGCAGCTGTTGCAGGCGCGATCCGCAGCGGCTATCGTATGTTTGACTGTGCTGCATGCTACGGAAACGAGCATGAGATCGGCCAGGTGTTCAAAGATGCTTTTGATGAAGGTGTTGTAGAGCGTAAGGATCTCTTCATCATGACAAAAGTATGGAACGACATGCACAGAAGAGTAGAGGAAGCTTGTGACAAGAGTATCAAAGACCTTCAGTGTGACTATGTGGATATGTATTACATCCACTGGCCATTCCCGAACTATCATGCACCGGGATGCGATGTAGATTCCAGAAATCCGGATTCCAAGCCGTTCAGCGTTGAGGAGTTCATGGATACATACCGTCAGTGTGAGGCACTGGTAGAAAAAGGAAAGATCCGCTACATCGGTATTTCCAACATGACCATCCCGAAACTTGAGGCGGTTCTTCCGCTGATGAAGATCAAACCTGCAACCTGTGAGCTTGAACTTCATGTATGCTTCCAGCAGCAGGAACTTTATGATTATCTGGTAGCTCATAACATCCAGCCGGTAGGCTACATGCCCATCGGTTCCCCGCGCAGACCGGAAAGAGATATCTGCCCGGAGGATGTAGCTGATCTGGAAGTTCCGGAAATGCAGGCAATCGCCAAAGCACACGGTGTTCATCCGGCTCTGATCGCTCTGAAATGGGCACATCAGAGAGGGGAGATCTCCATTCCGTTCTCTGTTCACAACTATGCAAGCAACCTGAAATGCGTGACAGAGGATCCGCTTACAGACGAGGAAATGGCAACCATCGCAACCCTGGAAAAAGGCAACCGTCTTGTAAAAGGACAGGTATTCCTGTGGCATGGCGCAAATGACTGGCATGACCTCTGGGACGAGGATGGCGTTATCGTAAAATAACAGTATCGTGTTAAAGAACACATCGTATACAGAAAGGCTCTGTGTCCATTATATTGGACACAGGGCTTTTTTCAGACAGAAAGTGGACTAAGAAACTCCGTTGTAAAATATCACCAAACATGTTACCATGTAGGAAATATAAACTGTTATTGTTTACACGGAGAACCGTGATCTTAACAGTAAAAATGACAGATGCGGCGGGAGGTATCTGTCGGGGGATGCACAAAAGCGGCAACAGAAACTGATCAGAGGGGGACGACAGAAATTATGTATCGTATTTTACTGGTAGACGATGAGATACTTGTTCGCGATGCGATCCGGGAGAATATTGACTGGAAAGCCATGGACTGCGAGCTGGTAGGAGACTGTGATAACGGAAAGGCAGCAGCGGAATTTGTGCAGACCCATCCGGTAGACATCGTACTTACAGATATCCTTATGCCATATATGGATGGTATGGAACTGAGCCATTTTCTCCATGATAATTATCCGGATATCGTGATCGTGATCTTCAGCGGATTCGGAGAGTTTGAATATGCCAAGAAGGCCATCCAGTATGATGTCAGCGAATATATGCTGAAACCGGTGACAGCCATGGAACTTCGGGATGTCATCGAAAAAATGAAGAAGAAAGTAGATCAGCGAAGAGAAGAGAAAGAAAAACTGGAACGTCTGACACAGACTTCAGAGAATTATCAGAAGAATGCCATTATGATCCGTTCCAGAGCACTGCAGGGGTTTGTGGATAATATCAAGACCAGAGAGGAAAGTCTGGAAGAACTTTCAGCACTGGGAATCGATCTTGAAGCTGCATGCTACCGTGTGGCCGCATTTGATCTGGATCTGTATTCCGACGGTAATCAGCTTACTGCAGAGAAACGCCAGGAGAGTGCGCTGATGTCATTTGTCCTTTTTAATGTCAGCGATGAGATCGTCAGCCAGGAAAAGGCAGGTGTGGCTTATCAGGCCGGGAACAACAAGGTCTGTGTCCTTTTTATGGGAAACCGTACCAGAGAGTTTGAACAGAAGATCATGGAAATCTGCAGAATGATCCAGGATAAGCTGAAAGAGCTGATGTCTCTGGATGTTTCCATCGGTGTGGGAAGCTGGGCCAGAACCCAGCAGGAGCTTCGTCTGTCCCATGAACTTGCGGAGAAAGCCATCGAATACCGGTATCTTCTTGGTGGAAATCTTCTTATTGATATGGAAGAACAGCCGGAGAAGAACAGCCTTTCCATCAAGAATCTTGTAGAAAAACTGGTAACTGCTCTGAAGACCGGAAAAAAAGAAAACGCAGATGATATTTTGGAAAAAATTTCCTCTGAGATCAAGGAAGCACGGGTGGATAAGAGCCGTGCCTGTGTCTATCTGCAGCAGATCGTCCGTGCGGTAGATGAGACCTGTGAGGATATGGTGCCGGACAGCAGGCTTTTTTCTAAGAGAGAGGCACTTCTGCAGCAGGTTACAGAGCAGAATTCTTTTGACGGTGCCTTTACTCTGGTTAAGGACCATGTGGGAGAGATCTTACAGGTACTTTCCGATGCCAACAGTTCCAGCGGTCAGCGTCAGGCAAGACTTGCCCTGGATTATATCCAGAAGAATTATATGGATCCGGATTTAAGTTTGAACAGCATCTGCTCCTACTTAAATATCAGTACCAGTTATTTCAGCACGATCTTTAAGGAACTTACAGGAGAAACATTTACAGAGGTTCTGATCCGCACCCGTATGGAAAAGGCCAAGGAACTTCTGGAAAACACAACTATGAAAAATTATGAAATTGCCGAAAAAGTCGGATTCGCAGACCCACATTATTTTGGAATCTCCTTCAAGAAAATGACAGGCTGCACACCGACAGAATATGCCAGGGAGAAACGTAAATGAGAGATATCCGGTTTGCAGCAAAGATCATAGGAAAATTTAAGAGCATCCAGAGTGCGATCTTTGCGGTGGTGACCGTGCTGCTCTTAAGTGCAGTGCTGATCATAACCGGTGTTTCCATGAGATATACCCCGAATTCTATTTTTGATAATTCATCTGTTTATACGCAGAATATCATCCAGCAGGTGAACCAGAATATTGATTCCTATATTGATTACATGGAAAATATCGCTTACATGATCTCCAGCAATGAGGATGTGCAGCAATATCTTTTTTCGGATAATGTGGATGATGGAACGAGAGAGCGTCTGATCAATCAGTTCAAGACGATCCTGGATGGACGAAGCGATATCCGAAATCTGGGGATCATCGGAATCAACGGACGGAAACTGATTAATGACGGCAAGCAGTCGGTGAATCCGGATCTTAAGCTTTCCACCCAGGAGTGGTATCTGGATGCACTGCAGAAACCGGAAGGACCCCTTTTAACTTCTTCGCATGTGCAGCATATCATCAGCGGAGAACGTCCGTGGGTGATCACTCTCAGCAGGGGAATCCGCAATTTTTCCAATGGCGGGGAGAAAGAGGGAGTCTTTTTTATTGATCTGAATTACAGTGCCATCAGTGAACTCTGTGACCAGAATACCATTGGAACGAAGGGATATGTGTTTATTCTGGATGAGAACGGAAACATCGTGTATCATCCGCAGCAGCAGCAGCTTTACAATGAACTGCAGACAGAAAATATCGATCTTGTCATGGATACCAAAGAAGACACGGTACTTACCGGGTCCGGAAACAACGGGAAACTGTATTCGATTTCCCGTTCCATTAAGACCGGATGGACCGTTGTGGGCTGTATGAGTGTCAGTGAACTCCTTAAGAAGAGCAATCAGGCCCAGAGTATCTATGTTCTTATTGCTGCGGTTCTGATGATCGTCGCACTTCTTTTTTCCAGATTTCTTGCCAAGAGTCTTACGTATCCACTTCAACGTCTCAGGGATTCCATGGCCAGGGTGCAGGAGGGGCATTTTGACGGGGCAGATGTGGAAATCGATTCGGAGAATGAAATCGGAAGCCTGACGAAGTCCTTTAATGTGATGACCCACCGGATCCAGGATCTGATGGAACAGAATGTGAAGGATCAGGAAGCCAAGAGAAAAAGTGAGCTGAAGGCTCTTCAGTCCCAGATCAATCCTCATTTTCTTTACAACACTCTGGACTCCATCATCTGGATGGCAGAAGGAAAAAAATACGAAGAAGTTGTAGTTATGACGGCATCCCTCGCACGACTTCTCAGGCAGAGTATCAGCAATGAAGACGAAGTGGTTCCTGTTGCGAGAGAAGTGGAATATGCCAAGGGATATCTTACCATTCAGAAAATGCGTTACAAAGATAAACTGGAATTCGAAATTGATGTAGAACCTTCTATATTAAATATCCCGCTGATCAAGCTGGTACTTCAGCCAATTATTGAGAATGCCATTTATCATGGCCTGAAATATAAAGAAAGCAGGGGACTCCTTCAGGTAAAAGGTTTTATGAAAGACGGAAATGCGGTTCTCCAGGTGATCGATAATGGTGTGGGTATGGATGAGGAGACACTGGCACATATTTATGATAAGCATAAGGTGAATTATCATTCCAACGGTGTAGGCGTTTATAATGTACAGAAACGTCTGAAACTTTATTATGGAGAAAATTACGGGATCACCTATGAAAGTGAGAAAGGCGTGGGAACTACCGCAACGATCACCATTCCGGGAATACAGGAGGAAACCATATGAAAAAACACAGAAAACTCCTGATCTTTGGAGTGGTCATTTGTCTTGGGGGGTGTCTTGTGGCAGGTGTACGCCATTATAAACAGGCAAAAGAAGACCGGGAACTGTCTCTGATCTATATCCCGAAGGTTGTAGATGGAACCAACGATTTTTGGACGTCCCTGATCCAGGGAGCCGAGATGGCAGCCAAGGAATATAACGCAGATATCCGCGTTTGGGCGCCCGAGGAAGAGAATGACGTAGAAGGACAAAATGAGCTCTTAAGTAAGGCAATCGAAGAAAAACCGGATTCAATCCTGATCTCCCCTTCCAGCTTCACAGAATCGGATGAACTTCTGAAAAAAGCTAAAGAGCAGGGAATCCATATTTCTTTTATTGATTCTTATACACAGGAAGATGTACAGGATCTCACCGTTGCGACAGACAATCTGGAAGCAGGACAGCTCCTTGGCAAGTTTGCAAAAGAACTCATAGGGCCGGATGACCAGATTGCCATTGTTTCCCATGTAAAAGGAGTATCTACCGCGGTAGAAAGAGAAAAAGGTTTCCGTACAGGTCTTGGCAGACTGAAAAAAAATATCGTGGAAGTGGTATACTGCGATTCTCAGTACGACAAGTCCTATG
>CAVEKJ010000015.1:0-22029 GCA_963616205.1 Prevotella sp. | reverse complement strand
GGTTCTTAAGGTAACGTATAAGGTAAAGTATGATCTTTCCTGCTCCACACGGATGATGATCGTCACGGCATCCGCGCTTCATGATATCGGAAAGATTGGAATTGATGATAAGATCCTGAATAAGCCGGGAAGGCTTACAAACGAAGAATTCGAGATCATCAAGACTCACAGTGCCATTGGTGCTTCCTACAGAAAACGTGTCTGCGATCGGGGAGAGAAACAGACGTTCCTGAAATGGTAGAAAAAAATGAATAAAGATCAGAAAAGCTGGTGTGGATCACTCACACCAGCTCTTTGTTTTTCAGAAGCATTTCTTTGATGATATTCTGGGTATAAGCGCCCAGATGACGCTGAGTGTCCCGGTCCAGTTCTGAAGGAATGATGGGTTTGCCATATTCGATCACAACATGTGTGGGAGACATTTTGGGAAAATTGGCTTCCCAGATATTGGCGGAATTGCTGATCGCGATAGGAATGATCGGGCTTTTGGCTCTGGTCGCAATCTTGAAGCTGCCGTCATGGAAAGGAAGCATTTCGGTTTCGTCCGCATTTTTGTTTCTGGTTCCTTCCGGGAAAATGCAGACGGAAATACCGGATTTTACATAATCGGCCGCCTGAAGGATGGTTTTGAGTCCCTGCTTGATGTCTTCCCTGTCAAGGAAGAGACAGTAGAGATTGCGCATCCAGTTGGAAAGCAGAGGATAGCGTTCCATTTCTTTTTTTGCAACATATCCGGTGCGGATGGGGCAGCGGCTGTAAGTGAGCAGGATGTCAAAATAGCTCCTGTGGTTTGCCACATAGAGGACTGCCTGATCTTTTGGAACATTTTCTTCACCGATGACTGTGACTTTGGCGCCGGTGATCCACAGGATGAATTTAAATATGGCCTGTACCATGCGCAGGGAGCTGATATCCTTGGTCATGGGAGAAAATTTCCCGATGATCCATTCTACAAGGAGAACCGGAATAGTCAGTACCAGATAGGCGATCACTACGATACAGACAAGTATAAATCGAATCATGTCTTTTGTCCTTTCTGTTATAAATACTTGCGGGGATTCCGCAGTAAGATGGTATCTTTTTATTATACGAAGAAATTCCGATAGTTGCAATAAATCTTTCCCGGATCACATACAATAAATACTGAGTAATGCAGGTTACTTACTGCTCTGGTAAGAGAGGATATTATGAAAAAAGCAGTTTTTCTGCTGATCGCTGCCGTGATGGCTTCGCTGCTTTGCGGGTGCCGCTTTGTCCGGATCGAGGAAGAAGAACGGAAACCGGTAGATTACACTGTTGTGGAACGCTGGGATATTCCGGAAAATCTTGTAGAGATCATGGAAGAAAAAAAGGAAAAAGAATTCCAGCTGAGTTATGAGACAGGAGAGGATCTGTATCTGGCAAAAGGCTACGGGCGGCAGATGAGCGGCGGCTACAGCATCCAGGTGGAAGAACTTGGAGAATCCTCAAACGGTCTCTTTTTTATTACAACACTTCTTGGGCCGGAAGATCTTAAGGAGGCGGGGGTTCCGTCCTATCCCTGCATTGTGATAAAAACCCGGAAGCAGGAAAAACCGGTGACATTCCGGGAAGGCAGCAGACCGGCAAAAAAAGAGTCGGAGAAAGGGGAATAGACGGTGGAATTAAAAAAAGAAAGCATGCAGATCTTAAGAGAAAAAAGCAGGGCAAAAAGTCAGATCACCTTTGATGAGGATTTTAACGTGCCGGATGCAAAGCCGGATGTGGGTCGGCTGATCCAGAATAAGGGCCGGATCGTTATGGATGATGTGCGTCTGACCGATGGAAAAGGAATCCTCAGCGGAAACCTTAAAGTGGATATCCTTTATGTGGGAGAAGAAAGCGGGATCGTCAGCAGTCTCACGGCAAATCTTCCTTTTGAGGAAACTCTGAACCTGAAAGATATCGTAAACGGGGATAAAATGTGCCTGAAGTGGGAGATCGAGGATCTTACGATCCGTCTGATCCATTCCAGAAAACTGAATATCAAAGCACTGGTCACTTTTTGTGCAACTGTGGATGAGACAGATGAGGTTCGTCTGCCTGTGGCACTGGATGCACAGGATGTATCTGCCAGAAAGAAACCAGTCCGTTTTCTGGGACTTACAGTACATAAAAAAGATACGCTCCGGATCAAAGATGAATATACCATTGCCTCCAACCGTCCGGATATCTCCAGCCTGATCTGGTATACTATGGATGTACGGGGCCTGGATCTCAGGCCGGAAGAAAATGTGGTAAAAGCAAGAGGAGAACTGACTGTTTTTGTATTATACGGAGCGGAAGATACAGAAGCACCGGTGCAGTGGCTGGAATATTCGCTGCCGTTTTCCGGGGAAGTGGAATGTCCGGACTGCACGGAAGAACTGATCCCGGTCATAGAAGTTTCTGTGATGCATCAGAGCCTGGAGGCGAAACCGGATGCAGACGGTGAGGAACGGATCCTGGTGGCAGATGTGGTACTGGAACTGGATATGAAATTTTTTCGGGAAGAAGAGTATGAGCTTATCACCGATGTGTATACGCCGATCCGGGAATGCATCCCGGAGGGAAAAAATGAGGTGCTGGAACGGCTTCTGGTGCGGAATTCCTCCAGATGCAGGATCAGTGACCGGATCCAGGTAAAAGAGACCCAGGGAAAAATCCTCCAGCTTTGTCACAGTCAGGGAAAAGTGAAGATCGACAAGACCAGGATCGTGGAAAACGGTGTGCAGGCAGAGGGCGTGGTCATACTGAAGATCCTGTACATCATTGGAAATGATGATATGCCTTTTTATTCCATGGAGGCAATGATTCCCTTTTCCCATGTAGTGGAAGCCAGAGGAATCCGGCAGGACAGCAGCTATCAGTTAAAAGCAAAGCTGGAGCAGCTTTCCGCGGCGATGGCAGACGGAAATGAGATCGAGATCCGGGCAACCGTGGGTCTGGATCTTCTGGCAGTTGTAAGGGAACCGGTATTTGTGATCGATAAAGTAGAAGAAAAACCTCTGGATATGAAAAAGATCCAGGCGATGCCGGGAATCCTGGTCTATATGGTAAAACCGGGAGATGAACTGTGGGATATCGCAAGAAAATATCACACATCCATCCAGGAGATCCGTGCGCTTAACAACCTTAAGGAAAACCAGGAACCATCCCCGGGAACGCCCCTTCTTGTGGTAAAAAAAGTAGAAGGCCAGATCAAATGAGAAAAAAACAGCAGAAAGAAAAGAAGATGGAATATTTTGCTGTTGAAAAGACTGTAAAAATCATATAAAATATACGTATAAATACTGTATACAAAGTACAAATGGAGGGGCTTATGCGTTTAAAAGCAATGGCAAAGATCAATCTCGGGCTTGATGTTCTGAGGAAGAGAGAGGACGGCTATCATGAAGTGCGTATGATCATGCAGACCATCCGTATGTATGATATCCTGGATATCAGAAAGACAAAACGGCCGGGGATCGTGCTGACGACCAATCTTCCGTTTATTCCTACAGACCAGAGAAATCTTGTATATAAAGCAGCGCAGATGCTGATGGATGAGTTTGGCGTTGAAGAGGGGCTTTCCATCAAACTTCGTAAATTTATCCCTGTGGCAGCAGGTATGGCAGGAGGAAGTTCCGATGCGGCAGCCGCATTTGTGGGGGTAAACCGGATGTTCCATCTGGGACTTACCGAAGAACAGCTGATGGAGCGTGCGGTAAAGGTGGGCGCGGATGTTCCGTACTGTATCATGCGTGGCACTGCTCTTGCGGAAGGAATCGGAGAGAAGCTGACCAGACTTCCGGAAGTTCCGAAATGTTATGTGCTGGTGGGAAAACCGGGGATCAATGTTTCCACAAAAACAGCCTATGAGAATCTGAACCTGGCAGGGATCGGGAAACATCCGGATATCGACGGACTTATCGGAGATATCGAAAAGAAAGATCTTTATGCCATGGCATCCAAGATGGAGAATGTATTTGAACCGGGGATCATCCGACAGTATCCGGTGATCGGCGATATCAAGGACCTTATGGAAGAAAAAGGTGCGCTGAAAGCTGTGATGAGCGGAAGCGGCCCTACTGTATTTGGAATCTTTGACAACAGGGATAAGATGGCAGCAGCAGCCAGAAGCCTCAGAAAGAGCGGGCTTGCAAAGACTGTATTTGCCACGGATATTTACAACAGAGATGGAGGAGTTACAAATGACAAGTGATTTTTCTGTGGATATGAACGAATATCTGCCGCTTCGTGATGTTGTTTTTAACACCTTGCGGCAGGCAATCCTTAAAGGAGAGCTGAAACCTGGAGAAAGACTTCTGGAGATCGCTCTTGCGGAGCGTCTGGGTGTGAGCAGAACGCCGGTCCGGGAGGCCATGCGTAAGCTGGAACAGGAAGGCCTTGTGGTGATGATCCCGCGCAGAGGCGCGCAGGTAGCCAGCATCACAGAGAAGGATCTGAACGATGTCCTGGAGGTGCGTATCGCCCTTGAGAATGTTGCCATAGAGAAGGCGTGCAAGCTGATCACAGAGGAAGAGCTGGGACGGCTCTGGGTGGCTGCCAAGGAATTCGAAAAAACAAAAGCCGAGGGAAATCTGGTACGTCTTGCGGAAGCGGATGTTGCCTTCCACGAGATCATCTATCAGGCTTCTGACAACAAGCGTCTGAACCAGGTGCTGAATAATCTCCGTGAGCAGATATACCGTTATCGTGTGGAATATCTGAAGGAGGAGCAGACCAGGAATCTTCTGGTCAACGAACACGAGGAACTGGTAAAAGCCATCCGTGAGGGAGACGTACAGAAGGCCCAGGATATTTCCTTCCATCATCTTGAGAACCAAAGAGTGGCGATCATCCGGACTATCCGTGCGGAAAATGCCGCCAAAGAGGCCGAAAAAAAAGAATAAGAACCGGATATGCGGGAATATTAAGAGAGATGTCAGTTTGGCATCTCTTTTTTTAACGAATCAACTGCGTAGTGAATGCGGATGTTTTTATCCGCCTGTATGCATAAAGGATGGTGGCTCTGTGGAAGAAAATAAGCTCTCGTTATCGCTCCATGAAAATGAAGCGTATATCCGGAAACGATGCGAAAACTGTGATGATATCCTGATCCGGCCCATGCGTCTCGGCGAGGGACATAAAGTGGACTGTCTGATGGTCTATATTGAAGTGGCGGTTTCCAATATGATGCTGGATGATTCCGCCATCGGAAAAATGGTAAATCATTTCTGGGAGATCCCGGGGGAAAAGATCAGAGAATTTATCCGCAGGAACAGTCTTGGCATTGCAGATGTGGAGGAGCTTTCTTCCATAGAGGAGGTATTTCAGGCAGTCCTTTCCGGAAATGCGGTGTTTTTCCTGGACGGATACGACAAAGCGATGAAGATCTCCAGCAAAGGCTATCCTGGCCTGGATGTATCCGAGGCAGAAACCGAAAAAGTCCTCCGGGGATCCAAAGAGGGTTTTTGCGACAGCGTAAAAACCAATGCAGCCCTTGTGAGAAAACGGATCCGGGATACCAGGCTTAAGGTGGAACAGAAAAACATCGGCGTGCGTTCTAACACGGTGGTACAGCTTCTCTATGTGGAGGATCTGGTCCATGAGGAGCTTCTGACTGCCATAAAAGAACGGCTGGAATCTTTTACCGTGGACGGGATCCTGGACAGCGGGATGCTGGAGCAGCTGACAGAAGAAGCCTGGTACTCGCCGTTTCCACAGTTTCAGACAACGGAGCGGCCGGATCGTGCAGCCCAGGAACTTTTGAACGGAAAAGCGGTCCTGCTCTGTGACAATTCTCCGGTGGCACTTGTAGTTCCCGGAGCATTCAACAGTTTTATGGAAAGCAGCGAGGACTGGTACAACCGTTTTGAGATGACTTCGTTCCTTCGGGTGCTGCGGTATCTGGCCATGGCTGTGGCAACGCTGCTTCCGGGACTTTATCTGGCTGTGATCCGGTTCCATACCCAGATCCTTCCGGCCAATCTGATCCTTTCTTTTGCACAGGCAAGAGAAGGAGTTCCGTTTTCCAGTGTGGTGGAACTGGTGTTTCTGGAACTGTCTTTTGAGCTGATACGGGAAGCTGGCGTGCGGATCCCGGGAGCTCTTGGGAATGCCATTGGGATCGTTGGCGGACTGATCATCGGTCAGGCAGCAGTGGAAGCCAATCTGGTCAGTCCGGTGGTGGTGATCATCGTGGCGCTGACGGCACTGGGTTCCCTGGCCATCCCCAATGAAGAATTTGCTTCCGCATTCCGGCTTCTGAAGTATGGTTTTCTGTTTCTGGGCGGTTATCTTGGAATCTTCGGGATCGTGCTGGGACTGTATCTCACCGCTGCACATCTGGCAGGGCTTTTGAGTTTTGGTGTCCCATATCTGGTACCCTTTGTGGAAAAAAATGGCCAGGCGGAAACCGGCGGAAGGATTTTGCGCCAGCCCTTCCGGAAACGGAAATTCCGCCCGCTGTATGCCAGAAATGCCCAGAAACGCAGACTGCGGACAAAGCCATGGAGGCAGAAAGGAAAAAGGTTATGAGATTTGCGGAGAACAACAGGATTTCCCATAGGCAGCTTTTCCGGCAGATCATACTGGTGTTTCCGGCACCGTTTCTGCTGTGTCTGTTTAAAAACGGAGAGATGCTGGGGATCAGTGCCATGGCAGGAACTGTGGCAGTGGCAGTCCTTCTTTCTTTTTATGTGATCTGGCTGATACGGCTGGCACCGGCATACGGAGAACTTGAAAAAATGCAGGGGGTTTTCACTGTACGGTTTATCGGACTGTTCTTTTTGATATATGTTATTCTGAGTACAGCTTTTCTGGCGGATCTTCTTAGTGAGGTGATCCCCGGAAGCCTGATCAGCGGTATCTCCGGAAAATGGCTGTCGTTTCTGGCTGTGGCAGCATGTAGCCTGGGAACCCACCGGGGCATGCAGAGAAGAGGCAGGATCGCAGAGGTGTCCGGAGGGATTTTTCTGGCAGGGATCCTTCTTCTTATGGCTTTAAGTGCAGGGCAGGGAAAAACAGGGTACTTTCTGGAAACAGTGGAGGGAGCAGGCGGCTTCTCCATAGATCAGTTGGTCCAGGATTTTTATGCACTGCTCTGTGCTTTTTCCGGGGTGGGACTTCTTCCGTTCGGACTTGAAAAAGTGGAAAAACAGGGAAGTGCCAGGAAGCCGGTGATCCTGGCGTTTCTTACTGTATGCGGGATCATTCTCGGAATGCAGTTTCTGCTTCCTGCTGTATTTGGAAGAAACCGGCTTCTGGTGGAAGCGTATCCGGTGCTGCCACTTCTGGACGGCGCGGATCTGCCGGGAAATGTGCTGGCAAGATTTGATGTGATCTGGATGGGATTTCTGGTGTTCGGGCTTTTGTTTGCGCTGGGAAGCCTGTTTCATTATGGGAATCAGATCGCAGAAAAAACAAGGTTTGGGACCGGGCGGTACTGGATCCCGGCAGCAGGCTGGCTCCTTTCTCTCTATGAAAAAAACGGGGTTGGGATCCGGGAATATTACGGGTGGTATCTGGGCTATATCTTTGTGCCGTTCCTGCTTGTGATACAGCTCTTTCTCAGCATGGAAAACCGGGGAAAATGGAAGAAAAAGGTGACTGCGGCAGCCCTTATCATGATCCTCGGCCTGACAGGAACCGGATGTGCCGCAGTAGAGCCGGAAAAAAGGCTGTATCCGCTGGCACTGGGCGCCGGTGTTTCTGAAGAAGGTTTTGTGCTGAAATATGCCATGCCGGATATGAATGTAACCACCGGCCAGGAAAAACCGGACGAAGATCCGGTTTCTGTGCTGACACTTACCGGTAAAAGTTTTTCGGAGATCGAGGATGTTTACAACCGTTCCCAGGAAAAATCTCTGGATCTGGGGCATCTTCAGGTAGTGATTCTGGATGAAAATATGCTGGAGGAAGAATACCGGTCTGTGCTTATCCCATATCTGAAACAGGAAGAGCATGTGGGGGAAGATGTGTATGTGTTCCGGACGCAGATGCTGGGAGATGTTTTTCGCTGGAAGGGTGCACAGGAAAGCTCCGTAGGGGAATACCTTCAGGGAATCCAGGAAAACCGGACAACAGGACAGCAGAAAAAAGGTGTGACTCTCCGGGAAGTATATCATCAGTTTTACCAGGATGGGACACTGCCCTGGCTTCCGTCTGTACGGGTAGACGGGGAGCTTCTGGAGGTGGATTACGGAAGCGGTGAATAAGTAAAAGCCTGACTGTCAATAATGCAGATATCATTAAAAAGATATCAGGTATTGTATATCTTTGGACAGAATCATCAGAAATAAGATTTTTGACAGGAGGGCCCGATCATGGAGCATATAAAAACGAAAAAACATATATTAAAAAGAACAGGATGGATCATTCTGCTTGTGGCAATGATCCTTACAGGCAGTACCTGGGAGAAAAATTTTGCCGATTACAGGCAGCCCCAGGTTTACGCATGGTGGGGAACGATCTACCCGGAATTCTGCTTTGAAAAAGTGGAGGACAACGGGGAAAATAAGCCGTTGAAGATCTCCTTCTGGCTTGCGCAAGCCCTGGATTGGTGATACAATATTCCAACGGACCAATCACGTTCGATTAATTATTTCAGGAGAAAAAGATCAATGAATATAGACAGAAACGCACCGGTCGGTGTGTTTGATTCCGGTATCGGAGGACTGACAGTAGCCCGGGAGATCATGCGCAATCTCCCATCGGAAAAAATCGTATATTTCGGAGACACAGCCAGAGTTCCCTATGGAAGCAAATCCAAGGAGACGGTTATCCGTTACTCCCGCCAGATCATCCATTTCCTGCAGGAGCAGAAGGTGAAGGCGATTGTTGTGGCCTGCAACACAGCCAGTGCGTTTGCACTGGACGAAGTGAAGGATGAGCTGGATATCCCGATTCTGGGAGTGATCGAAGCCGGTGCCAGAGTGGCGGCCCAGGAGACCAGGAACAAGCGGGTGGGAATCATCGGTACGGTAGGTACAGTAGGAAGCGGCATCCATGCCTCTTATCTGAAAGAACTGGATCCGGAGATCACCGTGATCGGAAAAGCGTGTCCGCTGTTCGTTCCGCTGGTAGAAGAAGGCTGGTATCATGATCCGGTCACCGAGGAGGTTGCCAGAAGATACCTGAAGGAGCTGCAGGATCAAAAGATCGATACACTGATCCTCGGGTGTACCCACTATCCCCTTTTAAGATCTACCATCCGCAAGATCATGGGTGAGGAGGTCCGCCTTGTGAATCCAGCCTATGAGACGGCACTGGAACTTAAGAAACTGCTTCTGGAACTGGATCTTGCCAGTGATGAAGCTGCACAGGAGGAATTTCCATATCGTTTCTATGTAAGTGATCTTGCAGAGAAGTTTAAAGATTTTGCAAATTCCATCCTGCCATACAACGTAGAAAAAACACAGAAGATCGACATCGAGAAATATTAAAGCGATCTGTAAATGATAGGAGAGAGAAATGCAGAAAGAAGTTTTAATCCACGTAAGAGGACTTCAGATGATGGACGCCGAGGGCGACCAGGAGCCCATTGAGATCGTGGTTCCGGGACAATATTATTTCCGCAATGGTTCCCACTATCTCAGATATGAGGAGCTGCTGGATGAAACTGCGGAACCGACCATCAATTACATAAAAATGTCAGAAAGAGGTCTGGAAGTAAGCAAAAAAGGCCTGGTGAATGTTCATATGGTATTTGAGCAGGGCAAGAAGAACATGACCTATTATTCAACACCGTATGGAACTCTTCAGATGGGGATCGCGGCAACAAGTCTTGAACTTAAAGAGAGCGAAGAGAACCTTCAGATGAAAGCAGATTATGCGCTGGATATGAATGAGGAACATGTGGCAGACTGTTATCTGGCCATTCAGGTACAGCCGAGAGACTGCAAAGATTTTGTTTTATGATCCGGTGAAATACCAGGAAGAATATTTACAGAAAAGAATAACCGCCGTGTATCAGGAAAATCCCTGAAACCACGGCGGTTGTTTTGTATTCGGATTATTTACGGAATCTTGCGAGGAAGCCTTTTTTCTTCTTCTGTGGTGCTTCGAGAGAACCACGGATTCCTTTTACGCCAACGATGTAAAGACCGCTGACTTCAGCTTTGATCTCTTTTTTGACAGGGATCAGATCGAAGACTTTCTCATCTGCGATGAGGATGCTGATCTTCGGACCGACTTTGGCTTTTACGATCGGAAGTTTGGACCGGCGCATAAGCTTAGGTGTCTGGTCGATGACCATCTGCGGAAGTCCGGACTCTTTCAGTGGCAACCGTTTTTTATCGATGATCAGCATGGAAACTGTCTGCTTGTTGGCCTGGATCTGAGCCTGCTGTTCGTCCTGTTTTTTCTGAGCTTTCTTTCCGAAGAAATAGAGAGCGATTACTGCTGCGATCAGAATAACGAGGATGACCAGAAGAACAATGGTAACTGTACTCATTTGAGAATCCCCCTGTATGTATATTTGTTTCGCAATCGGTTACATTACGTAAAAAATATTTTAGCATTGTTTCATCAAAAAGGCAATTAAAAAGTGAAAAAGACAGGCGTAACGGTGGAAATTTTGGTAGTTACCAGTTATAATGGTTAGGATGCGGTAGAGCCGTATGGCTAATGTGGATTGAGAATATCTGTCTACCCGGTGTATACTGCAGGATATAAGTATCTTTGAATATGTATAAGGGATTAAATTGAGATGGAGGACACATTGTATGGATGAGAAAACACCCCGGGGAACACGGCCGGAACTGGGGACACCGGAGTATGAAGCATGGCGGAAACGGGCACTGGAACGTCGAAGGAAGCGTCTGCAGAAGAAACGCAGGCGGCTGACCGCTATTACAACAGTGGCCGTGATTGTTGCGTTCGGTGCTTCTGTGGGAATCGGTTCCATAAAAGGAAGAAATAAAACCACATCCGGGCAGAAGACAGTTTCTTCAGGCAAGCAGGAAGAACAGTATACTTCCGGAGAAAAAGATACCGGAGAAGATACATCCACCGAAGCAAAAAACACCAAAGCAGCTTCCGGGGATACACTTGCAGAGGCAGATCTTCTGGCCAGTCAGTATAACTACGACAAGGCCATAGATCTTCTGAAGAAAGATCCGACTTATTCTTCCGATAAGAAGATGCAGGCTGCCGCAAAAAAATACGAAGATACAAAAGCAACCTGTACGGCATGGCCACTTGAAAAGGTGACGCATGTCTTTTATCATATTCTGATCAAAGATCCGTCCAGGGCCTTTGACGGAGACTACAAAGAAGCAGATTATAATCAGGTCATGACTACGATCGATGAGTTTAACAAGATCACACAGACCATGTATGAGAAAGGTTATGTGATGGTAAGCATCAAAGACATGGCAAAGGCAGACGAAAACGGGAACATCACAGAGGGCGAGATCCTTCTTCCACCCGGGAAAACGCCGTTTGTCCTTTCACAGGATGATGTATGTTATTATCATTACATGGACGGCGACGGTTATGCCACGAAGCTGATCGTGGATGAGGAAGGAAAGATCCGCAACGAATATGTGGAAGATGACGGAAGTGTATCAGTAGGAGATTACGACATGGTTCCGCTGATCGACCGTTTTGTGGAAAAACATCCGGATTTTTCCTACCGTGGGGCAAAAGGTATCCTGGCACTTACCGGATACAACGGGATCCTGGGATATCGCACTGACGAAAGCTACGAGACCCGTCCGGCAGACCTGGATGAGAACAAAGTCCAGTGGCTGGATGCACATCCGGATTTCAGTCTGGAAAAAGAGCGGGCGGGCGCAAAAAAGGTTGCCGATGCCATGAAAGCGGAGGGATGGGAATTTGCAAGCCATACCTGGGGACATCAGAATGTGGGACAGATTTCCCTGGAGAAACTTCAGGAAGATACAGAACGCTTCAAGAAGAACGTAGACCCGCTGATAGGGGGAACCGACATTATCATTTTTGCGTTTGGAACTGACATTACCGATGATCAGGATTACTCCGGGGATAAATTCGAATATCTGAAGGGGCAGGGATATAATTATTTCTGTAACGTGGATTCCAGTCAGTATTATGTACAGATCCGGGATCGCTACTTCCGCCAGGGAAGACGAAATCTGGATGGATACCGTATGTACTATAATCCGGAACTGTTATCTGACCTTTTTGATGTAAAAGATGTTTTTGATCCGACAAGACCGACACCGGTACCACCGATGTAACGGTCGGATCCGGAAATACGAGGGGGACTTTTTGAAAGGGGCATATAAGTTTATTATGAAGAAAAAAATTGCAGGTGTACTGACAACAGTACTTGCGGCGTCACTTCTTGTGGGCGGAAATTATCCGGTTACGGTTCAGGAGGATAATATGACCGCAGAGTCACAGGATGGCGAAGACACACAGACGGATGAGGCAGAAGTCCAGGATACACAGACGGAAGATACACAGTCCGATGAAACCGAAGATACGCAATCAGACGAAACAGAAGACCAGTCTGAAGAAACACAGGAAGCAGACAAAGTAGCGTCAGATCCGGAGGATCAGCCGGCAGCGACCGAGACACCGGAAGAAGAAAAAAAGGCAGAAAAAGAAACCCAGAAACGGGAGGAAAACGAGGACAGCTCCGGCAGCACATCCTCAGACGAAAAAGCACTCCTTAAAAAAGCCAAAAAACTGGCACAGCAGTACGATTACACCGGTGCCATCTCCGTGCTGAAAAACAACTGGAAATTTGCCACCAGCGACAAGATGCAGGAAGCAGCCGCATCTTACATGAAGAAGAGAGATGCCTGCGTGGAATATCCGCTGGAGAATATCACCCATGTATTTTTCCATTCTCTGATCGTGGATACTTCTCTGGCTTTTGACGGAGATTCTGATGAAGCCGGATACAACCAGATGATGACCACGGTCAGCGAATTCAAAAAAATGATACAGATCATGTATGACAAGGGATACGTGCTGGTAAGTCCTCATGATATGGCTGTAGTCAACGATGACGGAACCATGAGCAAAGGAAAGATCATGCTTCCGGAAGGTAAGATCCCCTTTGTGCTCTCTGAAGATGACGTCAGCTACTATCATTACATGGATGGAGACGGATTTGCCACAAAACTGGTGGTCGATGACAACGGTGACATCAAGTGCGAATACAAAAAAGAAGACGGAACGGTTGTGACCGGAGATTACGATGTGGTGCCGATCCTGGATTCCTTTATCAAAGAACATCCGGATTTTTCCTACCACGGAAGAAAAGGCATCCTGGCGATGACCGGTTATGACGGTGTTCTGGGCTACCGCACCGATGGGGCCTACAAGACCAAAAAGAATCTTCAGGATGACCAGAAGGCTTTTCTCAAGGCCAATCCGGACTTTGACTATGACGAAGAAGTAAAAGCAGCCAAAAAAGTGGCAAAAGCCCTCAAAAAAGACGGCTGGGAATTTGCAAGCCATACCTGGGGCCACAAAAACGCCACATCTTCCACAGCAGCGGAACTGAAGACAGACAATAAAAAATGGGAAAAATATGTGGCACCGATCCTCGGAAAAACCGATATGATCATTTTTGCCTTTGGAGCAGACATCGGTGACTGGGAAGGCTATACTTCCGACAATGAGAAGTATGAGTATTACAAGAGCCGTGGTTACCGTTATTTCTGCAACGTAGATTCCAGCCAGTATTTTGTGCAGATCACAAGTGAATATTTCCGCCAGGGGAGACGAAATCTGGACGGATACCGGATGTATTACAACCCGGATATGCTCAGTGACCTGTTTGATGTATCGGATGTATGGGATTCTTCCAGGCCGACACCGGTACCGGAAATGTAGGACAGCAAACCGACTTTACAAATCTGTATAAAAAAATACTATAATCAAACCGACAGTATTTGATGAAGGGAGTAGGATATGAAGAAAAAAGCATATCTCATGGTTCTTGCACTGTGTGCGGCACTGGCGATCACTGCATGTGGCACATCAACAGACCAGAAAGAAACAAAATCTGCGACAGAGGCGCAGGATACAACAGATAAAGAAGATTCCGGATCTGCAGACTCCGAAGAGACAGATTCCAATAAAGACAGTGAAGAGGCGGCTTCCGGAGACACAAGGCTTGTTTCCGTGGACGATGTGACCAAATATGTGACCATCGGACAGTACAAAGGCCTGACTCTTGATAATACAGTAGAAGCCGTAACCGATGATATGGTTGACGGAAGGATCAAGGAAGAACTTCAGAACAAAGCAGAGGAAGTAACAGAAGGCAGTGTTCAGAACGGAGATGTGGTTACCATCAATTACGTGGGGACCAAGGACGGAGTGGCTTTTGATGGCGGTACTGCAAATAATTATGAACTGACCATCGGCTCCGGAACATTTATCGACGGATTTGAAGACGGGATCATCGGAATGAAAAAAGGCGAGACAAAAGATCTCGATCTGACTTTCCCGGAGGAATATTCTTCTGAAGAACTGGCCGGTCAGGAAGTGGTGTTCAAGGTCACTCTCCAGAGCTTTAAACGTGCACCGGAACTTACCGATACCTGGGTGACCAACAACACGGACTGCAAGAGTGTGGATGATTACAAGAAGGAGATCCGTACCACACTGGAGGATGAAGCGAAAACAACAGCACAGAACACACTCCGTGAAACTGCATGGAACACAGTGCTCTCAGCCTCCGAGGTAAAAGAATATCCTCAGGATGATCTGGATACAGCCAAGACAGAGTTCCGCAGTCTGTATGAGAATTATGCAAAACAGGGCGATATGACTCTGGAAGATTTTGTAAAGGCTCAGGGGATCTCCATGGATGATTTTGAAGAGCAGAGCGGACAGTACGCGGAATTCAAAGTAAAACAGAACCTGATCGTACAGGGGATCATGGATGCGGAGAACATGACACTTGAGGATAAAAAATCCCTTGGCATCCAGGATGAACTGATCAAGGCGTACAGTGTGAAGGATCTGGCGGCACTGGTAGATAAGTATGGCCAGGCAGCTGTGGATGAGTCCATCGGACTTCTCAGAGTAGAAGATTTTATCCTGGATAATGCAACCGTAGAAGAGAAGGTTTCTGCCGGCGATACCGAGGGTGTAAACGCAGATGATCCTTCTGCAGACGGAAGCAGTGCGGAAGGCACCGTGGATGAGGAGCTGGAAGCAGCAGAGGCTACCGATATGGTGCCGGAGGACGGCGATACAACAGAGTCCGCGGACAGCAGCCAGTCGGATTCTGCAGATCAGGAATGATCGGATATCCGCCTGAACGGGATCAGCTGCAAATATTTGTCTGACAGAAATGCGGGCCCGGAATGTGTTCCGGGTACCGCTTTTTTACAGGGGAGCCAACAGGAAAAATTAAGAGATTCTTTCGGGAATTATCATTGTATTTAATCGTTAAATGAGGTATGATTAAAGACAGACATTAAATATCAGAGAAAGATATAAGTATATAAACGGGGATGTAATAAAATGGACAAAAGAGTTTTGCGCGAGAGGATGCGCAGAAAACAGCAGCAGTTAAGACGACGGCGGATGATGAAGCGGATAACCTGTGTGGTTGCGGCGATTCTTCTGCTGATTTTTGTTGTGCGGGGAGTGGTTCTTCCGATTGTTAATCATGCAGGCGGAGGAAGCAATAAAGATGAGGAGACGGTGAACGTTCAGGCAAATACCGCAGGATTTTCTACAGACAGCAGCACGAAGGATGCTTCTGCATCGGCAGATTCAACTGCATCGGATTCCGGCAGTTCGGACAGCAGTACAGATGCCACTGTGATGCCTGTAAAAGGCAGTTCCGCCGGAGACAGGCTTTCTGTTATGACACCTGGCTGGCATGAGGATTCCAACGGCAAATGGTATCAGAATCCGGACGGTACATATTACATAAATGGTTTTGCGGAAATTGACGGCACTACATACAGTTTTGATGAGAATGGTTATATGCAGACTGGATGGGTGGAGAAAGGTGTAAAGGATTACTACTTTAACGAAGATGGTTCCTATGATCCTACACAGAAGCGTCCGATGATCGCCCTGACATTTGACGATGGTCCCGGAGAGTATACAGAGACACTTCTGGATGCAGTTGAGAAGTATAATATCCATGTTACCTTCTTTATGCTGGGACAGAACGTGGAAGGCCGTGAATCTACCGTACAGAGAATGGTACAGCTTGGCTGTGAGATCGGTAACCATACCTGGGATCATCCGGAACAGACTCTGCCGAATATGGATCTGGATTCTGTAGTACAGGAGTTCCAGAAGACCGATGATGAGCTGGTGAAAGCCTGCGGACAGGCTGCAACAGTATGCCGTGCACCGTACGGATCGATCACAGAAGAGCAGATGGCAGCAGTAGGTAAGCCGTTCTTCATGTGGTCTACGGATTCCCTTGACTGGAAGCTGATGGACGCAGACGCGGATTATAATGAGATCATGAACAGTGATCTCAGTGATGGTTCTATTATCCTGATGCATGATATCCATGAGCCATCTGTAAAATGTGCTACAGAGAAGCTCATTCCGGAACTGATCAATGAAGGATACAAACTGGTGACAGTCAGCGAACTGGCAGAAGCCAAAGACGTTACATTACAGAGTGCTTCCTATTCTGATTTCTGGGACAGCTCCCTTCAGGCCGGCCGTGTTGCTGGCTATGCGGGAAATTCCAGTGATTCAGAGGACTCTTCCGGTGGAAGTGATTCTTCTGACGGCGCTGATGTCAGCGATGGTTCTGACAGCTCATCCGACGGTTCTGATGAAAGCGACTATTCTGACGGCTCATCCGACGGCTCCGATGGAAGTGATTACTCGGATGGATCTTCCGATGACGGTTCTTCCGATGACGGATCTTATGATGATGGAAGCGAAGAATACTAAAAAATAACCGAAGAGACCTGAGTGACAAAATGTGTGTCATTCAGGTCTCTTTTTTGACTTTATCCGACACTGTCGGATAATAGACACATATTAGATAGAGGGGGTTTTTCCTTGACTGAAAATATAGGGATTGGTATAATTATAGAATAAAAAACTCCACTTAAAATTGGGGAATGGACGGTGGCAGAACTATAAAGGGAGGTACCTGAAAATGGCAAAGAATTTACAATTTACGGAGCTTGACCAGTATCTGTTCGGTCAGGGCACGCATTACGATATTTACAGGAAACTGGGGGCACATCCGGATACACAGAACCGGAAAAAAGGAGTTTATTTTGCAGTGTGGGCACCTAATGCACAGGCGGTTTCTGTTGTAGGTGAATTCAACGAATGGGACACAGAGAAGAACCCCATGAAAAAAGTTGGACCCATTGGCGTTTATGAGACATTTGTACCGGGAGCGAAGATCGGACAGCTGTATAAATTTTACATCACAGGTGCACATGGAGAGGAGCTTTATAAGGCAGATCCGTATGCCAATGCCGCTGAGATGCGTCCCGGAACAGCCTCCCGTATCACAGATGTCACCAACTATAAATGGAAAGATGACACCTGGATGAAGAACCGTGTGGATTTTGATCCGGATACCAGTGCCATGTCTATCTATGAGGTGCATCCGGGTTCCTGGATGAAGCATCCGCAGACGGCAGAAGACGAGGATGGTTTTTATTCCTACAGGGAACTGGCACCGAAGCTTGCCCAGTATGTCAAAAAAATGGGATACACCCATGTGGAGTTTATGGGTATCGCAGAGCATCCTTTTGACGGTTCCTGGGGCTATCAGGTAACTGGTTATTACGCACCGACTTCCCGCTATGGAACACCGCAGGATTTCAAATATATGATCGATTATCTCCATCGTCAGAAGATCGGTGTCATCCTTGACTGGGTACCTGCACATTTTCCAAAGGATGCACACGGACTTGCCAATTTTGACGGAACTGCAGTATATGAGCACGCAGATCCGAGACAGGGTGAGCATCCGGACTGGGGAACCAAGATCTATAATTACGGACGTCCGGAAGTAAAGAACTTCCTGATTGCCAATGCACTTTACTGGGTAGAGGAATGCCATATTGACGGCCTCCGTGTAGATGCGGTTGCATCCATGCTCTATCTTGACTATGGTAAGAAAGACGGCGAGTGGATCGCCAATAAATACGGCGGAAACAAGAACCTGGAAGCCATTGAGTTCTTCAAACATCTGAATACGGTTGTTCTTGGAAGAAACCATGGAACGGTTATGATCGCAGAGGAATCCACCGCATGGCCGATGGTGACCGGCAAGGCAGAAGACGATGGCCTTGGATTCTCCATGAAGTGGAATATGGGCTGGATGAACGATTTCCTGGAATATATGAAGCTGGATCCGTACTTCCGTAAATTCAACCACAACAAGATGACTTTTTCCATGACATATGCATACAGTGAGAAGTACGTTCTGGTCCTTTCCCACGATGAGGTGGTACATCTGAAGTGCTCCATGCTGGAGAAGATGCCAGGTGAACTGGATGATAAATTCAAGAACCTGAAGGCCGGCTATACTTTTATGTTCGGACATCCGGGCAAGAAACTTCTTTTCATGGGACAGGATTTCGGACAGCTCCGTGAATGGAGTGAGGCCCGAGAGCTTGACTGGTATCTCCTTGGTGAGGAGAACCATCAGAAACTGCAGCAGTATGTCAGTGATCTTCTGCATATCTACCGCAAATATCCGGCACTTTACGGTGCAGATAATGATCCATCCGCATTTGAGTGGATCAATGCCAACGATGGCGACAGAAGTATCTTCAGTTTTGTGAGAAAATCTCCTACAGGACGTAACAACATCCTGGTGGTATGCAACTTCACACCGGTGGCACGTCCGGATTACCGCGTAGGTGTACCGAAGAAAAAACAGTACAAACTGATCATGAATGAGCAGGGGCTTCTTCCGAAAGGCAAGGCATTCAAGGCAGAGAAGAAGAACTGTGACAACCGTGAATTCTCCTTTGCATATCCGCTGGAAGCTTATGGAGTTGGTGTATTTACATACTGATATTCCGGGTTGACAAAAGCTTTTTTGTACAGTATAGTAAAACCATATAAAGGGGAGTAGCTGGCACGTCAGTGTTCATGATGTCGTCAATCTCGACAGGTTTTGCCCTGTCCGTATCGTGATGAAACAGCGAGACTTTTATTGCATGTTTTTTGTGCAATAAAAGTCTCTTTTTTTTACGATTCTGCCCATACTGTTAACAGGTGATATATATAGGATCTGTAAAGGAGGAATGGTATCTGTGAAAGCTTATTACAACGAAACCGTGGAAAATGTGCGCAGAGAGCTGAATGGAGAGCAGACTTTTCTGACCAATGAGGAAGTAAAAAGACGGCAGGAAAAATATGGCCCCAATGAACTGGCAGAAGGCAAAAAGAAAAGCGGTCTGCAGATCTTTCTGGAGCAGTATAAAGACTTTCTGGTGCTGATCCTGATCGTTTCGGCGGTGGTTTCGCTGTTTCTGGGTGAAACAGAGAGTGCGGCAGTGATTCTGATCGTGATCACCATGAACGCAATTCTGGGAACGGTTCAGACCATGAAGGCGGAGAATTCCCTGGAAAGTCTGAAACGGTTGTCTGCACCGGAAGCCAGGGTGGTTCGAAATGGTGTGGTAGTGCAGATCCCGGGCAGGGAGATCACGGTGGGGGATATTGTCCATCTGGAAGCAGGGGATTATATTCCGGCAGATGGGCGTGTGCTGGAAAGTGCCAGTCTTAAAGTGGACGAAAGTGCACTTACCGGAGAAAGCCTTGGAGTTGATAAGATCTGTGAGCCGCTGGCAGGGGAGCTGGCTCTGGGTGACCGGAAAAATATGGTGTTTTCCGGAAGTTATGTAACCTACGGGCGTGGAGTTTTTCTTGTAACAGAAGTGGGAATGAACACAGAAGTTGGAAAGATCGCCAGTCTTTTAAAGAACACTTCGGAGAAAAAAACTCCTCTTCAGATCAATCTGGACCACTTTGGCAAAAAGCTTTCCATGATGATCCTTGTGCTGTGTGCAGTACTTTTTGGCCTGCAGGTGCTGAAGGGAGGAAACATTGCGGATGCATTCCTGTTTGCGGTGGCACTGGCAGTTGCGGCGATCCCGGAGGCTTTGAGTTCCATTGTGACTATTGTGCTGGCTTTTGGAACCGGAAAAATGGCAAAAGAGGGTGCGATCATACGGAAACTTCAGTCTGTAGAGGGCCTGGGAAGTATATCTGTGATCTGCTCCGACAAAACAGGAACACTGACACAGAATCGTATGACGATCGAGCATTATTATGTGGATGGCCAGGATATTCCGGCAGAAGCCGTTGATCCTGCAGATCCACTTCAGGGAGAGATGCTCCGGTTCAGTATCCTGTGCAACGATTCTTCTATTGTGGAAGGGCAGGA
The DNA here is from genome assembly GCA_963616205.1 of Prevotella sp. Lineage (GTDB taxonomy): Bacteria > Bacillota > Clostridia > Lachnospirales > Lachnospiraceae > Blautia_A. The sequence continues at coordinate 1,685 of CAVEKJ010000015.1, read as the reverse complement.
AATCGGAGATCCCACAGAAACGGCGATGGTCAGTCTGGGAGACAAAATGGGGATTTCGGCACAGAGAGTCCGGAATGCATGTCCCAGGATCTGTGAAGTACCTTTTGACAGTGACCGGAAACTGATGTCTACGTTTCATAAACTGGAAGACGGATATATCATGATCACCAAAGGCGCGGTGGATGTGATGCTGAACCGTGTGGAATACATCCGGAAAAGTGGAAAGATCCTTCCCGTCACAGAGAATGATGTGGAAAACATCTCCCGTATGAATGAGCAGTACTCCGGAAAAGGTCTTCGTGTCCTCGGACTTGGATACCGGCATTTTCCATCAGAAAAAAATATCTCCGCAGAGGATGAGCAGGGACTGGTTTTTCTGGGCTTACTGGCGATGATGGACCCGCCCCGTGAGGAAAGTGCGGCGGCGGTTTCAGACTGTAAGCGTGCCGGGATCTGTCCGGTGATGATCACGGGAGACCATAAGGTGACAGCAGCTGCCATTGCAAAGAGGATTGGGATCCTGGAAGATATTTCCCAGGCCTGTGAGGGTGCGGAAATTGACCATATGAGTGAGGAAGAGCTGAAAAGCTTTGTGGAAAATATCCGGGTGTATGCACGTGTGACGCCGGAGCATAAGATCCGCATCGTGCGTGCATGGCAGGAGAGGGGGAACATTGTGGCCATGACCGGAGATGGAGTCAATGATGCCCCTGCACTGAAACAGGCAGATGTGGGAGTGGCCATGGGGATCACCGGTACAGAGGTTGCGAAAGACGCAGCTTCTGTGATATTGACAGATGATAATTTTGCTACGATCATCAAGGCAGTGGAAAGTGGGCGGAATATTTACGAAAATATCAAAAAAGCCATACAGTTCCTTCTTTCCGGAAATTTTGCGGCGATCCTGGTGGTGATCGTGGCATCCCTGATGAGTCTGCCGGTTCCTTTTGCACCGGTACATCTTTTATTTATCAATCTTCTTACAGACAGTTTGCCGGCCATCGCGCTGGGACTGGAACCTTACCGACATGATGTGATGGGAGAAAAACCACGGCCTGTGAATGAATCAATCCTTACAAAAGATTTCCTGATCCGTGTTGGCGTGGAAGGCGGTGTGATCGGTGCGGTGGTACTGCTGGCATTTCTCATTGGTTTCCGGGATGGTAATGGGGGGCTGGCAAGTACGATGGCGTTTGCAGTGTTGTGTCTGGCCAGACTGCTTCATGGATATAGCTGTAAGGACCGGAAACCGGTGATCTTTACCGGTGCGTTTTTTAATAACCGTTTTATGCAGGGAGCGTTCCTTGGGGGATTTGTGCTTCTCACCGTTGTGCTTACGATCCCGGCACTTCATGGATTCTTTGCAGTGCAGACGCTTACGGTGGCAGAGCTTCTGGCTGTGTGGGGACTGGCAGGACTGAGTATGCTGATGATCCAGGGACTGAAATGGATGTCCGGGTTTTGGAAGATGTGAGATAAGGATTGGAGATATTGGGTAAAAAGATACCGGGGATCCTGGCCTTTGAAGTGTGACTTCAGAGGTCCGGATCTCCGGTGTTTTTTGTAATTATGGATAATTAGGAACGATATTTTTATTCCTCGCTGTCGTCGTAGGAGTCATCGTAGGAATCGTCATAACTGCTGTCATCATAGGAACTGTCATCGTAGGAACCATCGTCATAGGA